>JAYVFW010000025.1:0-6437 GCA_043772715.1 Phormidesmis sp.
ATTTTATCGGCTAACAGCATTATCAACGCAGGCGACACAGAACCGAAAATAATCAGAATCACGATTTGCAACACTGGAGTTGAAATTCCGCCTAATAAAATCTCAAATATTTTTGACAAGTTTTATCGCATCGCCGAACTGGATTTTAGAAAAGAAGGCGGCACCGGATTGGGATTAGCACTCGTGCAGAAGTTGGTCGATCGAGTCGGCGGAACGATTCGAGTTGAAAGCAGCAATCTGCGAACGTGTTTTATGGTGGAATTGCCGCTGTGAAAGCGTCTGTTTAGCAACATAAAAAAGGGGGCGACCTTTTCTCGTAATAATTTCAAACGTCAGTTCGATAGAAGTGGTTCGCTCCGAACAGCTTTGTTGAGCCGAAGGAAGTGTGAATTCGGAAGCCCCCTAAATCCGCCAATTTGGGGGGCTTTGAACCGGATTTTTGAACTTAAAGTCCCCCAGAATAGGAGATTTAGGGGGCAGAAGCCGACGACGACGAAGCGAAAAAACTCGTCGAACTGTCGAACTGACGTTATAACAATTTCAAAAACAATTGCGATCGATCGCAAGAGGGCACGATCTGTCGTGCCCCTACCCAACCCCGCGACCTTTCAGCTATTTGAGCATTCCCAAAACAGGCGCTACTTCAGACTCTGCAAATCGAGGAGAAGAGCCTTGAGCTAACATCTGGGGAGTTGCCTGCGCGAGTCGAGCATAAGACTGACGGGACAGAGCATTGACAGCAACCGTTTTTGCGTCATAGAGTTGGGTCGCCAACTTAGGGTAGAACCCAATGCCAATAATCAGCACCAAAAAGCAGCCTGCAATAAACACTTCACGCGGTCTAGCATCACTAAACTCTGCATCCGCCGGGAGAACACAGTTGGTTCCAAAACAAACGGCTCCCTGGCTTTCTAGAGCCTTCAAGCCTTCACTCGTCACATCACAGTCTGGTGCCCCACCCGCATCATAAAAGACTTGTCGCAGCATCGAGAGCAGATAAATCGGGGTCAGAATTACGCCCACCGCCGCTAAAAAGACAGTCACAGCGCGAAACGGCAAACTGTAGGCTTCGCTCGTAGTCAAACCGACAAACACTGCAATTTCACTCGCAAAACCGCTCATCCCCGGAAGCGCCAGCGATGCCATCGACGCGGCCGTAAACAGCGCAAACACTTTGGGCATGACTTGAGCAATGCCGCCCATATCATCCATTGCCATGGTGTGCGTGCGATCGTAAGTCACTCCTGCCAAGAAGAATAGCACCGACGCAATCAACCCGTGAGAAATCATCTGCAACATTGCCCCGCTAATGCCCAAATCAGTAAAAGAGGCAATGCCTAGCAGCACAAATCCCATATGAGAAATCGACGAATAAGCGAGGCGGCGCTTCATGTTTGACTGAGCAAACGAGTTAATTGCACCATAAACAATATTAATCACGCCCAGCATCGCCAGCAGAGGCGCAAAATAAACGTGAGCGTCAGGCAGCAGTCCCATATTCAGACGAATCAACCCATAGCCACCCATTTTGAGCAGCACCCCCGCCAAAATCATCGACACTGGAGCCGACGCTTCACCGTGAGCATCGGGCAGCCAGGTGTGCATCGGAAAAACCGCAAGCTTGACTCCAAAGGCAATCAGCAATCCTGCGTAAAGCAGTAATTCTAGCGCCAATGGATAATTTTTCAGACCCAGTTCCACCATGTCGAAGGTGACTCGATCGCCATACAGTGCCATTGCTAAGGCGGCAACCAGAATAAAAATAGAAGCGGCGGCAGTATAAAGCAAAAACTTGGTTGCAGCATAGCGGCGCTTTTGCCCGCCCCAGATGCAGATCAGTAGATAGACGGGAATCAGTTCGACTTCCCACATGATGAACAGCAGCACCAAGTCTTGGGCAACAAACACCCCAACCTGTGCGGCATAAAGCACCAACATCAGAAAGTAGAAAAGTTTGGGTCGGCGATCGACCTGCCATGCCCCAAACATTGAAAGTGTGGTCACAAACCCAGCCAGCAGCACAAACGGCAGCGACAATCCATCGACTGAGACTGCCCAGCTTAATCCTAGTTGCGGTATCCAGTCATAGCTTTCAACCAGTTGCAGCGCCGGATTGCTGGCATCATAATGGTTCCAAAAGGCGTAGCACATCAAGGCAAAGTCAGCGAAGCCCACGCCAAACGCATACCAGCGGATGAGCTTACCGTTTTTATCGGGCAGGAATGGAATGACTAACGAAGCGACGAGGGGTAGCAAAACAATCGTGGTCAGCCAGGGGAAGTGATCGGCTAGCAGCATGATAGGTAAAAGTACTTATCTGTGAATAACGTTATTTTATTAAACTTTGTAGCGCTTTATTCATCAAACTTTACCTCATGCCAACACGAAAACTTTTTACAACTGCTGCACAAAATAATCAGGTCATAAATTCAAATCTTAGACTTCGTTGGGGTCAATGCCTAACGATCGTAGCCGTTCAGCCAATCGGTCTGCCCGTTCTGCGCCTGTAGGGATGACTTGTCCATCAAGATTGCACCAGCGTAACCAGGTAGATTCTTGCTCCTCGAACGTTCCTTCCCAAATGGTTACACCCAGCCCTACCGTTTGCAGCCAGAAGGGTTCCGGCATTTCCACATACTGCCCTGCCGTTAGCACCCAAACTTGCAGCAGCTTGCCATTCAGTTCGTCTTGACGCTGAAGTTGCTGCAACGGATCGAAAACAACATAGTAGGCAATGCCAATTCGGGCGTAATCGTCTTTTTTCGAGTCCAACTCGTTGCCTTTGCGGTTAGAGACAATCTCAATGCAAACTTCTGGAACCTTACCGAACTCCCAGACGAAATAGGAGCGGTTTTGCTTTTGGCTCCAGTCAGCAGGCATTGTGACATTCAGGCTCAAAAAGGCATCTGGGACGATCGGATCTTGTTTTATCCCATAAAACACGCCCACGTTTGTGGCTGCGATAAAAGAGGTATCGGATGACCACGAGCTATAGAGTGGTTCGACCAGTAGCCTCTGTTGCTTTTCCGATTGAAAATTGTCCACAGGAGTATCGTCCTCGATGACCAGATGGCTGATGTCAAGCTCAGTGACGATTTCTTCATCGTTGAGAAGTTGTCCAGTCATGGGCAGTAACCAAACCCGATGCTTTATTATTGTCTAGATTTCCGGTTAGAGTCTAATCGAAGCCGTTAGAGTAGTGCGGATGATCGGCACTTAGTTCTCTTCTTCAGGAAACCCATCTTCCAAAATCTGATTGATATCGCGCATTCCAGGCAGTACACGCAGAATTTCAATCTGGTCTGACTTGACGCGGTAGACGACTATAAAAGTTGTCTTGCCAATTTTGGGAGTCACCAGTTCACGAGTGCCAAACACTCGTCCTGGCTTGCCTAAGCTTGGCATTTTTGACAATCCATTGATCACTTCAGCTAATCGCTTTCCGACTTTTTGTGCTGCATCTGGATTGTTGGCTGCAATATAAGACCGAATCTCTGCCAAGTCCCAAACTGCGAGGGAGAGATACGTTACACGCATGGAATCGGGTTTTCGGTTTCGGTTCCCCAAGAGTTAAGCCATGCTTCTACTGCCTCGCCTTCAACCCATACGGCTTCCTCACCGTCAGCGATCGCGATCGCTGCTTCAATTTGCTGAATCTGCCAAGACTGCTCTTCGACGTATGCTGCGATCGCCTGAGCCGCTAACCACGACTTGCTGCGATTCATACTGACAGCCAACGCTTCAAGTTTCTGTTTCACTTCAGCCGGAAGTCGAATTGTAACCGTTTCACTCTGCGACATCTCAAACTCCACGGCGATCGATGAATCGAATGTACACATTGTACACAGTAACAGCATGAATTTCTTCAGCTAACTTTTGCTTATGTTGACTGGGTTGAAGTTCCAAAATGGCTACTGAATCGTGCTGAAAGTGCAGCCGTCTCTTTCTATCAACCTAAACGCAATTTGCGAACTCCACCTGTAGCCTAGATGGGGGATAGTGCCATCCAGAAAATTAATTCTGGAACCTCTATACCTTCCCCCTCGGTGGCGTAACGCCCGATCGGTTTAGTCGGGCTTCAATTTGCCACAGCAGTGCAAAGTCTTCTTGGGGTAGCGTTGCGATCGCCGCTTCTTCTAAAAAGGTAAACGCTTGTCGAAACTCTTGAGGAGTAGCATCGATCGGAGCGTCTAAATGACAGGGAATGACTCGCTCAAAGTTCCAGTTTGCCACTTGATCAGCCCATTTTAGAGTTTGCTGGGGCGATCGGTTGAGAATAATCGTTTGCAGAATTGGAGCCACAAATAGCCGCCCGTTGCCTCGCAATAATTCAAACGATCGCTGCCAATTTTCTCGCCATTTGAATGGAAACAGCCCAAAGTAGGCTTTTCTGGAGCGATCTGACGCTTTAAAGGCATCGCGCAAGACTTGTCCGAGTCCCAGGGTTTGCATCGCGCTCGGACTGAAATAAAACGCAAAGAGGGCTGATCGCCACCAGCCTTTGCGACGATTGACTGGGGTGTCTTCGACTACATCAGAGGCGTGATCTTTGGCGTGGAAGAGGAGTGGATATGAGTCAAGCTGGACGATCGCGGGCGGATCTTCTGGCACAGAAAGAACAGAATCGGTGATCAGAAGGGTGCGCGATCGCGGATGGAAAAATGCCACTTCTCCAAACGAACCCGCTCCCAAATTGATATCCAGAATCGCGTAGTCGAAGTCATCGTAAAAAGGGGCGTTGCTGCTGTCGTCTGGAAGCGTTTGAGTCCGCTTTGCTGGAAACCCCAGCCAGCTTAACGGCAGGTTGATCGGAAAGCTCCACTGATGCGGAGCGACAAAAATTTGAGCGTTGGGAAACTGTCGAGCAAAAGGCCCCACAAAAACTTTGTGTTCTAGACCCGATGAAGTTGGCAGAATGATGTATTTCACGTCTCCGTGTTCTGCCACTAACTCTTTGACGAGTCGAATGCATTCTGGAGTGGGCGCGATCGGGGCATAAACCAGCAATCCTCCGGCTTCGAGTTTCACCACCGTCATCCGAATCGGCACGACCACATAAAAGATTCCTTGAATCTGGTCAAATGTCCAAATTGTGTCTTTGACGACTTCTTTGCGAAGCGTTCGTCGCTTGCTGTAGGGATAGAGCGGCACCACTTGCCAAAACCGCCATGACCAATCATCAGGATAACTCTCTGAGTAAATGCTCGGTTCTGTCTGTGTGACCTGTTTCATGACCGCTCCGTTTTGCCTAATTTCATCTTATCAAGCTCTGTCTCAAGGAAGGTTAGCGCCTGATTTCAATCTAGAAGATCGATAATAGAAAAGTACGGACGCAATATGATGGAATGAATCGCACGATCGTTTGGTTTCGCCGAGATTTACGCATTGCAGATCATGCGCCTTTATATCGAGCCGTCTCGCGCGGTGCGGTGATTCCGGTATTTGTGTTTGATCGTGCCCTCTTGCATCATCCCGAAACCAGTTCGGCGCGAGTTGCATTTATGCTGGCGTGTTTGAATTCATTAGATCAAGAGCTTCGTCAACGTGGCGGACGGTTAATTTTGCGGTTTGGCGATCCGATCGAGGTGCTGCCTCAACTAATCCGCGAAACTCAGGCAGACGGCATTTATGCCCACCTTGACTATGAGCGAATTTATGGGCGAGTCAGAGATGCACGGCTAAATCGTGTTCTAGCTGAACAGGATCTTAAAATTCGCTGGTTTGAGCCGATCGCGGGCATGAATGAGTTGATTCCCTACTCTCACTATCGCAAGCACTGGTTTGCCGACATGAGTGCAGAAATGGTGCCGACACCTAGCCGCATTCAAACACCCGATGATGTGATCGGTGAACCGTTGCCGACGTTGACCGACTTGGGACTGCTGCCCGACAAAAAACTAATTCCTGCTGGCGGCACTCAAGCGGCTCGTGATCTCTTGCAAGAATTTTTGACCGAAAAAGTCGATCGCTACTATTGGCAACTGTCTTATCCGAGTGGAGACGCGACGACAGGGTTGAGTCCCTATCTCAAGTTTGGCGTGATTTCTCCGCGAGAATGCTATCAAGCAGTGCGACCTTTAAAGGCTTCGCTCGATCGGCGAATTCAGCGCAGTGCCAAGCAGCTAATCAGTCGCCTACGCTGGGGCAGCGGATTTACGCAGCGATTTCGCTATTTGCCGCAGTTAGAACTGCGATCGCTTTACACTATTTTCGACGACGAAGGCTGGCAGTTTGACGAAGAGCTTTATCAAGCATGGCAAGCTGGAGAAACGGGATTTCCGATCGTCGATGCCGCAGCCCGATGTCTTCTAGGCACAGGCGGCTGGAAAGAAATGAACTTTCGCTCTCGTGCCATTCACGCCAGTTTTTTGAGCAACCTTTTGGGCATCGACTGGCGCTATGGAGCTTTGCACTTCATGCGACATCTGATCGATGGA
>JAYVFW010000026.1:0-6423 GCA_043772715.1 Phormidesmis sp.
TGCCATTTTACCCAAAAAATACGGAGCAGAGTATAAGCTGAATTGTGAGTGGGGCACCTATGGCAAACCCCAGCACTTCTACACCGATGGCGGTAAAGACTTCCGCTCCAATCACGTCCAGCAAATTGGTACCGATTTGGGATTTGTCTGCCATTTGCGCGATCGACCCTCCGAAGGCGGCATTGTTGAGCGTCCCTTCAGAACTCTAAATGACCAACTGTTTTCAACCCTGCGGGGGTACACTGGCTCGAACGTTCAGGAACGTCCAGAAGATGCTGAGAAGGATGCCAGCCTGACGCTGCGAGAGCTTGAACAACTGATTGTGCGGTTTATTTGCGATCGCTACAACCAGGGCATTGATGCCCGCATGGGTGATCAGACCCGCTTTCAGCGTTGGGAAGCAGGTCTGCTAGAAGTCCCCGATGCGATCGACGATCGACCGTTAGACATTTGCTTGATGAAAGCTGCCCGACGCACGGTTCAGCGGGGAGGGCACCTGCAATTTGAGAACTTGATATACCGGGGAGAATATCTAGCTGGCTATGCCGGGGAGACGGTATCGCTCAGGTTTGCTCCCAATGACATCACAACCATTTTGGTCTACCGACAAGAGGACAAGCGGGAAGTCTTTTTGGCGCGTGCCTACGCTCAGGGATTAGAAACAGAGAGCCTGTCTTTTGAGGAAGCGAAAGCCAGCAGTCAGCGGCTTCGGGCGGCGGGGAAGACACTGAGTAACGAGGCTCTCTTGCAAGAAGCCCTGGAACGGGATGCTTTTGTAAACAAGAAAAATCGAAAACAGCGGCAGAAGGAGGAACAGAAGCTGATGCGATCGCCCTCTGATCCTTCAAGCCAGCAGTCAACGCCGCAACCACCTGAGCTTCAAGCTTCAGAAACCCCATTTGAACCTGAAGTTGAAATGACTGAAAGTGTTGCAGCCTTCGAGCCGATCGATTTTGATGCGTTAAGGGAGGACTGGTAGCAATGGTTCAAGCACAGGAATGGGCTGAGTTATTAGGGGAATCAAAACCAGATGCAGCCTGGTTACAAGAGGAAATTGCTCGACTACGAAAAAAGGCGATTATGCCCTTGGAGCAGGTGAGCCAACTGCATGATTGGTTAGATGGGAAGCGAAAATCGAGACAGTCATGCCGGGTAGTGGGTGAGTCTAGAACAGGGAAGTCTGTCGCGTGTGAGGCTTACTTCTATCGCAACAAACCGCAGCAAAAAACCGGAAAGAAGCCGATCGTTCCAGTCGTTTACATTCAACCCCCTCAAAAATGTGGAGCGAAGGATTTATTCAAGGAAATTATTGAGTTCTTGAAGCATCGGGCAACGAAAGGAACGATATCAGACTTTCGGGGCAGAGCAATAGAGGTGCTGCAAGCGTGTGAGGTGGAAATGCTGATCATCGACGAAGCCGATCGCCTTAAACCCGAAACCTTCGCTGATGTGCGGGATATTTACGACAAACTAGCAATTTCAGTGGTTTTGGTAGGCACCGATCGTCTAGACGCTGTGGTCAAATGCGATGAGCAGGTCTATAACCGCTTTCGGGCTTGTCACCGCTTCGGCAAGCTGTCCGGCGAGGATTTTAAAAAGACCGTTGCCCTCTGGGAGCAGCAGGTATTGAAATTACCCGTCGCCTCCAACCTAACGAGCAAAGAAATGCTGCGAATTCTGACGACTGGCACGGAAGGATACATTGGGCGAATGGACGAGATTTTACGGGAAGCTGCGATCCGCGCACTCTCATCAGGTCTCAAAAAGGTGGAGAAGAAAATTCTTGAAGAAGTGGCGAGAGAGTACAAGTAATGGTCGATTCAAGTATCCAGCCTTGGCTTTTTCAGATAGAACCGTGTGATGGTGAGAGCTTAAGTCACTTTCTCGGACGGTTCCGGCGACCAAATCACCTGACTCCCAGTGGATTGGGACAACTAGCAGGGATTGGCGCAGTCGTCGCCCGATGGGAACGGTTTCACCTGAATCCTTCCCCTAGCCAAAAAGAACTAGAAGCATTGACAGGAGTTGTTGGAGTCAGCGCAGAACGGTTGGCAGAAATGCTACCGCCAAAGGGGGTCGGAATGCAATGGACTCCAATCAGGCTTTGTGGAGCTTGTTATGGAGAAAGCCCTTGCCATCGAATTGAGTGGCAGTATAAGTCGGTGTGGAAGTGCGATCGCCACCAGCTAAAGCTTCTCTCAAAGTGCCCAAACTGCGAAGCCTCTTTCAAAACCCCTGCAATGTGGAAAAACGGTGCCTGTCATCGTTGCCTAACCCCATTTTCTGAAATGTCATTATTTCAGAAATTCACTTAATTTATTCTTGAATTCGATAAGCTGACCGCCATCTAAATTTATAGCTCTTTCTCCAGTGTGAGAGGATTGCCGAAACTGGCTTGTGCAAACTAAAAGTCAGCCAGCTTAACTGTTACTTACAGAATCAGAACTGAGAGGACTAGGCGATCGCTTCTACACCAATGGTGAAAGCACCTGAAAGAAAAATTGCTGTTGGGACTTGCTAGAATTTTGAAGAAGTTAAATCCCCTTGTACGGTTTGAAATTGAAGCAGAAACGTTCAAATTTCTTGCTGGCAGCCTTGCTCAATTCTCTAGCTGATTTTGATGGAGAGCTGTCTGAGGAAGCAATAGAGCTGTTAGATGAGTTGAACATACGATCGCACAGGCTTCCGCCGCTGTATGCCGATGTTTTTCTACTCCCACATTCGGCGACCTGTGCTGATCTGGTCGATCGCATTAGGTCTCTGTCTCAGGAACAGGTGGCAACTGCCAGTTATGCGTTTCAAATTTTTCGCTACTATGAGCAGATTTTGAGAGCCAACCCAGGCGATACGTTGCCCGAACAAAAGGCGGTTTATGAGTCACAGATGGAGCGAGTCCGTCTTTCGGTGGCTAAATCGAAAGCAGCTTTGGCCGAGTCTATGGAAAAGTGATGGATGATCTAGTGCTGCCGCTACTAAATTCTCCAGGATTAGTCATTGACATTTGCCTTTTTCAACAGACTGATGATGGGTGGTGTTAGCTCTGCAAAGAAATGGCATCTAATTAACGTGAGTTCGGGATAAGGATTGAGACAAGAAAGGGGCAAACCCGATAGGCTGAAAATGCTAAAATCTCACCCCAGTTTGCCCTCATGATTAGTTTAGAAGACCTGTTCTGCTCCGTCGATGATTTCTGCCAAAGCTTTGAAGGTCAATGGAAACAGCAGCTATTAGGAAGCGGACTCCAACGTCGCAACCGACCTCGCGGCTTGAGCTTGAGTGAAATCATGACAATTTCAATTGCCTTCCATCAGTCGTGTTACCGCAATGCCCAAAACCTATTACCAAGAGAAGGTACAGGCTGAGTGGGCAGATGCGTTTCCAGGACTGGTCAGCTATCAACGCTTCATCGAATGGGTTCCAGGCACGTTAGTGCCGATGTGCGCTTATCTGCGCTCGTGTTTTGGCAAGTGTAGCGGCATTAGTTTTATGGACTCGACCTGCATCAAAGTCTGTCACAACCGCCGCATTGGGCAACACAAAGTGTTTGAAGACCTAGCCGGGGCAAAACGTCGGTCGATTGGTTCTTTGGCTTCAAGCTGCATTTGGTGGTTAACGACCGAGGCGAACTGCTCAACATCATCCTGACTCCGGGCAACACCGATGACCGCACGCCTGTCCCAAACCTGTTGCAGCAGTTGTTCGGCAAAGTGTTCGCGGACAAAGGCTATGTCTCGCAAAGATTGGCAAAACAACTGCTCCAGACCGCAGGCATTCAACTCATTACCAAACTCAAGCGCAACATGAAACAGCGATTGATGCCCCTCAATGACCGTCTGATCCTCCGCAAGCGCGCTATTATCGAAACCATCATCGACCAGTTGAAGAACATCTCGCAAATCGAGCATTCACGCCATCGTTCTCCGGTGAATTGCTTTGTCAATATTCTCGGCGGATTGATTGCCTACTGCCATCAGCCCAAGAAGCCGTCTATTGCGATTGACCACAATTTGCTGCTTCCGGTTTAACCCGAACTGACGTTAGTCTATTTGCCGCCCTATTCTCCTGACCTCAATCGGATTGAAAAGTGTTGGGCATGGTTGAAATGTCGCATTCGTAAACAGTTACGCAATTCGGAGAATCTACGCGATGCCATCGAGTTTGTTCTCAAGCAAGCAGCGTCCTAACAAAAGTGGCTACAGCTATATTTGTGCCAGGAGTTGGATTCTTGCCTAATTCTCAAGGTACGCCAGCCGAAGAAGCAAGGCTGCTCTACGTAGCGATGACCAGGGCGATTGGTCTGCAATCAACTCTGGAATGGAGCTACTTTCTCATGTCTCTGATTCGCCGAATCACCGCAATCGGTGCAAATGTTCGCTTAATGACTCTCGCCTCAAATGCCCCTGCTAAGGACATATCTTCGAGCATGAATTCACATCTTAAGCTTTACGAATTAGTTTTTGTTTAATTAAGTGACTGGTGCTTGGAGATATCCCTCAACCTCCTGAAAATATCCCTCAACCTCCTGAAAGGGGGTAGAAACTCAACAAAAGTTCCCCTACCAAGATGTATTTGAGGTGTCTCAACCGTTTTGAGTGAACCAATATAGTTTGCAGATACGCCCTAGTCAATTATTTCCCTCAGAGTAGCGTTTTACTAAGGCTTGTGCAGCTGCATAGTGTTGTTGCGCTAAACTTGCAGGTGCTAAAATCTGAGCATGTTCCATGTAGCGACAAAGCCAGAAACGAAACTCTTGGAGAGAACGGCTAGGAAGTTTAATCTGGTAGTTTACATATTCAGGTTCGTCTGTTTCAGGATTAATTGCACCCACTACTATCTTTTGATGGGGATGACGGTAGTTGCCTTCGACAATAAAACGACTGACAGGGGGGTAAAATCTCACTTTGACAGTATCAAATGTCAGTTGTCCCGCTAACTCAGCTTTCTGCTCTGTTGGATTTCCTAAAAATAATCCCCACCCATTTTTAAGCAGGCGATGGGCGAGGGTTAAACTTTGTCGTTGAAGCTCGCTCCCTCTCCCATCACTCCTCAAGATTTTGCAGTAATTCCTGAGACGATTCATGCGATAGATTACGAGATGTCCGTCCTCTAATCTCTCGCCCAGAAGATACCAGGCAACATCATGGTAAATCAGTTGGAGTGGGTACATTTGGAGGGTGGAGTACTTCTGATGACCGTAAGGATTCAGATACTGCACTAGTTCGATCACTTTCCCCTGACAAATTGCAAGTTCTAGAACCTCCAGTTGATGAAATAAGGTGTCTTGGTTTGAACCTTGTCGCATCATCTCGTCGGGGTCAGTGGCGATGATCGCGCGATTGAGGTGCTCTCGCACTGGATAAAACAAATTGCCATTGAGTTCGAGATCTAGTCCTTGCAAACGACGCTTCAACTGAACTTGTGCCTGACGAGCTTGGGGATCACCTTGGTATTTTGCCAGTGAAGCTAAGGCATTGAGCGCCAAGCGCAATTCGTACTGGGTTAAGCCCCCGGTTCCCAGGTAATAGCCTGTTCGATACCGTCTCTGGCTGAGAATGCCATACCGTCGTAAGGTCACTAAATCTTTGCGAAGGGTTGGAATTGAGTAGTGAGGCAGTTGGATGCCTTGGGCTTCAGCGACTGTCTGCATTGCAGCTTGTACCAACGCTAAAGCCGCTTCAGTCGTAGGGTCAGATTCTAGCGGATCGCGATCGCCAATACCGGGATGCTGAACTAAGGTGGCGATCAGCAATAGGAGTCGATCGAGAGCGATGCGATCTCTGTAAGGGTGCAGAGCAATTGTTTCAGCCATGATTTGTCAAGAGAATAACAATATTCATTAGAAGTACCCTATTCCTTCAAAAAGCTTACACGCTATCTCTTTTACCCTTTTATAAAAAACTGACAGATTATTGTTAGTGATTAGGGGAACCAGGGAACGATTGGCTACAGTGAAAAGAAATCTGCCGCTTTACCTACCGAGATTGACCTGCATGACGACCTACACCGCCATCAGCTTTGCCCCAGTTCAAGGTTTTATTGAGAAGTCGCGAAAGTTGCGAGATCTATACGGGGCATCGCTGATTTTGTCGTATCTCAGTCAGAAGATCGCTGAAGCAGCGGCAAAGCAACCGGGTTGCGAAGTGATTTCACCTGCATTGATCAAGGTGCAAGAAGGAATGCCAAATCGCATTTTGATACGGGGCGAATTCGACCGCAATGACGTGACAAACACGCTGATTGAAGCATGGGAGCGCATACTCATGACTTGTAAAAACTGGCTAGAGACACAGTTGAACATTCCTGAAGAGCAATTTCATTGGGATGCGGAGTGGCTGCGCTGGAAGCAGTATGCGTGGGAGATTTTTTGGGGACATGGAGAAACGCCAGAGGCGGCAATGCTGGATTTGGAACGGCGTAAGTTAA
>JAYVFW010000027.1:0-20667 GCA_043772715.1 Phormidesmis sp.
AGGTTTTGGTCAAAATGCGTAAGTCCTGAATTCTTTGTTAGCCGTTGAGTTTTTTTGCCAAGAGCTGATTGGTCATTTTGGGGTCAGCTCGTCCGCCTGTTTGTTTCATGACTTGACCGACAAAGAAGCCCAGAAGTTTTGTCTTGCCACCGCGATATTGCTCAAGCTCTTTGGGGTTGGCGGCAATGACGGTCTCGATCGCCGCCTCGATCTCACCACTGTCCGAAATCTGCACCAAGCCCTCACGCTCGACGATCGCATTCGGTGAGCCGCCTTTGGTCAACAGTTCGGGCAAGATGTCTTTGCCGATTTTGTTGCTGATGGTGTTGGCATCGATTAAAGCCGTTAATTCAGCCAGGGCGATCGGCTTTAACGGAATCTCTTTGATGCTTTTGCGCTCGTTGTTGAGATAGGCGCTAATGTCGCCCATGATCCAGTTAGCGGCTTGTTTGGGGTTGGCTTTTGCCGCCACGGCCGCTTCAAAATATTCGGCGATATCGCGATCGTCGGTCAACACTCGCGCATCATATGCCGAAAGTCCGAAATTGGTTTCGTAGCGAGGACGCTTTTGATAAGGCAGTTCGGGCAATTCGCTGCGCCAGTGTTCTAGCTGCTCAGACGGGACTTCGATCGGACCTAAATCTGGCTCTGGAAAATAGCGATAATCGCTGGAGCCTTCTTTAATTCGCATACTAATTGTGCGCTGCGATCCTTCTTCCCACAAGCGCGTTTCTTGCAGAATACGCTCTCCGGTTTCGATCGCGTGAATTTGTCGCTCGATTTCGTGATCGATCGCGCGTTGAATGGCGTTAAAGGAGTTCATGTTTTTGATTTCGACTTTGGTGCCGAACTCTTTCTGCCCGATCGGACGCACCGAAATATTCACATCACAGCGCAGCGAACCTTCTTGCATATTGCCGTCACTCACGCCCAAATAGCGCATGATTCGCCGCACTTCTTGAGCATATTCGGCGGCTTCTTGCCCCGATCGCAAATCCGGTTCTGAGACAATCTCAACCAGCGGAACGCCCGCCCGGTTATAGTCCACTAGCGAATATGTCGAACCTGATAGACGATCGCTGCCGCCATGCACGAGTTTTCCGGCATCTTCTTCCATGTGCAGGCGCGTCACTCCAATTCTTTTCCGCACCGGGTTGCCGTCTGCATCTAAAAGCTCGATTTCTACCCAACCGTGTTCAGCGATCGGCAAGTCAAATTGAGAAATCTGATAGTTTTTGGGCAGGTCAGGATAGAAATATTGCTTACGATCGAACTTGCTATAAGGTGCAATCTGACAGTTGAGCGCCAATCCTGCTTTGACCGCATACTCCAACACTTTTTGGTTGAGCACAGGCAGCACCCCCGGCATTCCCATGCATATTGGGTCAATGTGCGTGTTTGGCTCGGCAGTAAACTTGGCAGAACTGTCGGAGAAAATTTTAGTTTCGGTGCTTAACTGGCAGTGAGTTTCTAGCCCGATCACCGCTTCATATTGAGTTTTTGCGGGTGCAGCAGTTGTCATAAAGGCTCAAAAATAATTTATCTAGGCAATTAACTTTATTTTAATGGTATACCGTAAACCGATCGCAAGAGGGCGCGGCAGTGCCATGCCCCTACCGGGGATCTGTCACATTCACCAATCAAATTGGCATACCTCTAACCTTCAAACCTTCAGCAAATCTTTATAGAACCTGTGACTCAGAGAAATTCTGCGTAAGATTGATAAGACTTCCCCATCGGAAATAGGAAGACCCGAATGCTTGTCTGTTCTCAGTGTCAATTCGAGAACCCCAGTTCAAACAAATTTTGTCAAGAGTGTGGCGCTTCTTTGGCTCAAAAAGCTTGTCCTAGTTGCGATCGTCAAGTCGCAATCGACAGGCAAATTTATTTGAAGCTGCGATCGCAGCTTCACCAAGTCATTCCCCAGGTCTACGCTTCCTGTGAATTAAACGATCGAGACACTCTTTTATTAGAACTAGAAGACCGATCGCACCTCACATTACTGGTCGATTGCTTACGTCACGATCGTGCCTTATCGATACCGCAAGTCTTGCACTGGTTTTATGAAATGGTTTCAATTTGGGAAGCATTAGCACCGTGGCAGTGTTGCCAGAGCTTGCTAGACCCGCAAAACCTGCGAATTGATGAAGACCAGATGTTGTGTCTACAGAAATTGTTTCAAGATCCCACTCCTGCACCGTCGCTGCAAAACCTGGGTAAAATTTGGCAGTTTCTGCTCGATCAACACTCCCAGACTCAAATAGCAGCACTGCATTTGCTGATTGCCGATCTGCAAATGGGTAAACTGATAACAACTGATGAGCTACGATCGCGACTTGAAGCGATCGCTCACGAGATTCAAGCAAGTTTCACCGAAGCCGATATGATGCCTAACCCTCAAGATCTACCAGCCCCCGACCCGACGAGTGTTCCTCTAGAGAGCTTTGAGGATGAAGTTGCAGAAGCCGTTACCCTCCAACCCGACGACGAGGGAGACGATATGCCGACGATCGTCTTGCCGATGCAGTTGTTTAGCCTCGAAGACGCTGGCAGAACTGACATCGGACGGACGCGCGACCACAACGAAGACTGTTTTGGCATTGATACTCAGATCACAAAAATTCAAACCCCTTCTGGCAGAACTGTTCGGGCACAGGGCTTATACGTTCTCTGTGACGGCATGGGTGGGCACGCCAGTGGTGAAGTTGCCAGCCAGTTGGCCGTAGACACTTTGCGGCGCTATTTTCGAGATTATTGGCATGGCGATGCCGCCAACTCATCTGGGCTGCCTCCTCTGGCGGTGATTCGCGAAGCCGTGCAGTTAGCCAACCAAGCCATTTATGATGTCAATCAACAAAACGCTCGATCGGGCAGTGGCAGAATGGGCACCACGATGGTGATCCTGCTGATTCAAGAAACCGAAGCTGCGGTGGCTCACGTTGGAGACAGCCGCCTCTATCGCTATAGCCGCAAAGGAGGCTTAAAGCAAGTCACCATCGACCACGAGGTCGGTCAGCGAGAAATTCAGCGCGGCATCGAAGCGACGATCGCCTACAGTCGCCCAGATGCCTATCAGCTTACGCAAGCGCTAGGGCCTCGCGACGAAAACTTTATCAGCCCCGATATTCAGTTTTTTGAACTCAACGAAGACATGGTGCTGATTCTCGCGTCTGATGGCTTGACAGACAACGATCTACTAGAAACGCACTGTGCAACCCATATTGACCCGCTCGTTAGCTCAATGACTAACCTTGAGCAAGGCGTTAACCAACTGATCGAGCTTGCCAATCAATATAACGGTCACGACAACATTACGGCGATCGCCATCCGCGCCAAAGTCAGACCCAACCTAGATCAACTGTGGTGAAAATAAACCTCGGAGGTTTAAGCCACTCTGTCGGTCGCGATGATTGATTCTTTAAGACCTCGGAGGTTTGCGTAAGTCCTAATCCAAATTCATCATTCTGCGGTTTCTTCGTCCCAAGCGTCTACTGATAGCAGTTCACTAACGGGGTCTTGCATCGTAAACTCAAACGACAAAAGCTCTTGCTTCCAATAAGCCCAATCATCTCCATAGAGAAGGGCAATCTTCCAGAGGCTATCGCTAGGTTTGAGCAGTTTTGAGTTTATTAGCGATCGCACCTGGCGCTGGAGCTTCACCATCGGGTGAGCAACTTGTGTAGTCATACCTTCCTTGATCATAATTAAATTGTGTTAATTTCTTTTGTTCGCTTCATAGCAGGGACTCAGCAAGACGTGGATAGTTGCTTTGTCAAGAAGCGCCTTTTCTAGTTTCTCATGTTACCGTACTTTCTCAAATTTGGGACAAGTGGCTCTTTGTTGATTAAAATCTCTTTCTACGAGGGGACTAACGCTGCTTTCGCTTTACTTTGCAACATCAAACCATACTCCAATCCTTCAACGACAGCGTGATAAGACGCTTCTAGAATATTGCTCGACACACCAACCGTTGTCCAACGCTGAGAGCCGTTACTCGATTCGATCAAAACGCGAGTCTTCGCCGAGGTGCCTGCGGCTCCATCTAAAATTCTAACTTTATAATCAGTTAGATAAAACGTCTTGATCTCTGGATAGAAATTGGTCAATGCTTTCCGCAAGGCAGCATCCAGGGCAGAAACAGGACCGTTGCCCTCTGCTGCTTCTAGAATATCTTGACCGTTGACGGCTAACTTAACGGTTGCCAGTGATTTGGTTGTTAGGGTTTCACCATCAGGCACCCGGTCATAGTGAACCTGAAATCCCTTGAGCTTAAAGGGTTGCGATCGCTGCCCCAACGCCTCGCGCATCAACAGTTCAAAACTGGCTTCGGCTGACTCAAACTGATAGCCTTCACTCTCTAGCTCCTTTAAGTGCTTCAAAATCTGCCGACAGGTGGGGTCTTGCCGATTTAAGTCGATGCCTAAACTGCGGGCTTTTGCCAAAACGTTGCTTAACCCCGCTTGATCTGAGATCACAATGCGGCGGCTGTTGCCAACTAGATCGGGCTGAAGATGTTCGTAGGTGATGGGGTTGCGCTCGACAGCGCTGACGTGTAGCCCGCCTTTGTGAGCAAAGGCTGAAAGTCCGACAAAGGGCGCGTGATCATCGGGCGCTAGGTTGGCAATTTCGCTGACATAGCGGCTTAATTTTGTCAGCTTTGCCAACGCCTCTGCCTGAAGGCAAGCATAGCCAAGCTTGAGTTGCAAATTGGGAATCAGCGAACAAAGATTAGCGTTGCCGCAGCGTTCTCCATAGCCGTTAATCGTGCCTTGCACCATGCGAACTCCTGACTGCACGGCGGCGATCGCGTTAGCCACAGCGAGTTCAGAGTCGTTATGGGTGTGAATGCCAAACTGAGGCAAAGTTTGAGACGTAAGGGCTGAGAGCGGCTCTAGCTGTTGAAGAACAGTTTGCACAACTTGACCAATCTCGTCAGGCAAGGTGCCGCCGTTGGTGTCACAAAACGTGATCCACTCGGCTCCGGCTGCGATCGCTGTCTTTAAAGTCTTTAATGCATAGTCGGGATTGTGTTTGTAACCATCAAACCAGTGTTCGGCATCGTAAATCACGCGCCGATCTTGAGTGCGGAGATAAGCGATCGTGTCGCTAATCATTTCCAGGTTTTCGTCGAGCGTGGTTTGCAGCCCTTCGATTACGTGTAGATCCCACGATTTGCCGACGATCGTCACCCAGCGAGTTCCCGCCGCGAGAATGGGTTGCAGCATCGGGTCAGTGGCGGCTTTTTTCCCAGGGCGGCGAGTGTAGCAAAAGGTAACCAGTTCAGCATGAATCAACGGTTGCTCTTGAAGCTGCCAAAAAAACTGCACATCTTTAGGGTTAGCTCCGGGCCAGCCGCCTTCAATAAAAGGAACGCCTAACTGATCGAGGCGACGAGCGATTCGCAGTTTGTCTTCGATCGACAGTGACAACCCCTCGCGCTGGACACCATCTCGCAGCGTGGTGTCGTAAATCCAGACGAGATCGGCAGAATCTGAAGGCATAAATTCTTCAACACAGTGAGAAACTTATTGTGACATCCTCCAGACGCTCATTGCTAGGCTCTCTTGAAGTGTTGTAAACGTGTTTGGGCAGGGACATTTTATTAGACCTCCATGAATAAAATTCTCGGCGTAAACCACCCTGAGAACTTGCCCCCTAACCCCCAATTCTGGGGGAACTGGAGTTCAAAGTCCCCCAGAATTGGGGGTTAGGGGGGCGTTCCCAGATTCGTGCAGGGACATTCTATTGAACGTCCCTGCGGGTTGTGAATTAAATAATGTTGGTTATTTGCAGCGCCAGTGGGCACGGCATACTGTGCCCCTACAAGCTGGCTGTTTTTCCGGTCTGGGCTTGGGTTGGGATCTCTTGTACCTCGGTGTACCCCATCGTGCCCGCGATCTCTCTCAGCAAAGAGATTTGTTGATCAAAATCTAGTTTTTCGACCTGACCCAACACGCTCGTAATGGCTTCAGAGGCGCTATAACCTTCCGGCATTCCCACCACTGAGTCGCCCATCGCCTGTGCCCAAGCGTACCAAACGACTAGTTGATTGTTTTCTTTTAAAGCGCCATAGTCGCAAGAATATTCGCTGTCGGCTCCATTCACGATGTCGCGCATTACATTTAGCTGATCGTCGTGAGATAGGTTATAAAAATTTCCCCCTAACAGCATAGGCGCTAGTTCTGGTTCGGCGGCAGCAGGAGCCGCGGGCGTGATTGAGTCGCCCATTTTTTCATAGACGTAATATAAAAATGCCAATTTGCCGTCAGTATCTAGCTTGTCATAAGCCTCGATCGTTTTCTGCCCCGATTCGTCAACATATTGCGCTCGCACATTGCCGTGATTTGCAGACTCAACCATAACAATCTCCTGTAAATAATTTAGATTCACCAAGAGATGTATCAAGATTTACAGTCTTTTAGCGACTACCGATCGACCGAGCTTGCTTCTTTAATCAGAGCGCAAAATCACTCTAATGAGAGAGATCAACAATCTGCCCTCAGACGGTTCAAAAACCTGGGGATCACTCTGATAAGGTGAGCAAGAACCAGGGGTCAAGCTGTTTGCTAAAACCTTGAAATAGTAACAGGAGCTTTTTATGTCAGAAATCAATAGCGATTTGAATCCTTCTCAAAGTTACGACGCTCAACAAGTTTCAGAAGAAATTGCTGAAGGCAGTCTTCCGGCTCCTGAAGTGGATGTCTCGGCAGATTATGAAGCCTCTAAAGAATTTAGCGTTAGCGAAATCGATCGCACCGATGAAGGAGAAAAAGCTGCCCAAGCTGCCAATCCGCACGCCTTTGAGGTTCATGAAACAGAAACCGCTCACGCCAAAGCCGAGCCAACTGGCGAGCCGAGCGACTTTCTCAACATGGCAAAATCGATCAACCACGACCAAAGCACCGCCGGAAACGTTAGCGATGATTTGATCCACAAAGCGATCGAAAAAGGGCAACCCAGCCATCACGAATAATATTAGCCGTCTGTAGGAGCGCTCCCTACAGACAGCAACCTTGCAATTTGACGATCGCCTTGCTATTTTCGAGTCTGGGCTGGCGGATGTTTGACCGCTGGCACAGGCTGACCAAATCGATACCCGATCGCTAACCCCACTAGCCCAGACAGCATAAACACTAAAAAACCAATCAGCCCCAGCGTTAGATAGACCCCAATCGGGTTGGCAACTAGCTGCGATCGTTCGCTCTCTGAGCTGGGCAGCGTAATTTTCCTCAAACATTCAAGATTGTGGCGACTTAAGCGCTCTCCTACCTCATCTTTTAGCAACGATCGTAAACTGATTGCCTCAGTCAGCGCATCATAAGCGGTGGTGACTTCTTCTTGGCAGAGTGCCAGAGTGCCAAGTTGGTGCAATCCCCAGGCTTCGCTGGTTGAATCTTCTAGCGCCCAGGCCGCTTGCAGCCCCCAATTGAGCACCCGTCGCCAAGTTTCCCATTGCTTGCCCAAGGCTAGTGCGCCCTCCAGCGATCGCACTAGCCGCAGAGTCTCTGCCCAACGCGCTTGGCTGACTGCCCACTCAAGGGTGTGCAAGATCAGCGCCTTTTCAGCGAGTAGGGCGTTGGGCGATCGGGGATGGATTTCTGCCCAAGGCAACAGGTAGGCTAAAACTTTTTCCATCCAGGGAGCCGAGTTTGAAACTTTTTGCAGAATCTCAACCAGGCTAGAAGATAAGCGATAGTGGTGTCCCTCAATTTGAAGCAGATGGCGCTGCACGAGAGCTTGCAGACTCGGCAAGGGGTTGGGCGGACCCGTGATCACCGCAATTTGTTCGGGTAATAAGCCCATGTCCCCCATTGCCACCAGCACAGCCATAATCCAGCGTTGGGGCTTGGGCAAAGAAGCGAGAATTAGCCGAGTCAGCGACTGTTCAAGCTCATCGGGCTGAATTTGGCTCAACACCGCCTCTAAAGGAAGCTTGTCTTCTCGCGCCAGGGCTGCTACTTGCAAAAGCCGTTGAGGGTTTCCCTGCAAGAGTTTCCAGAGTGCTGCGATCGTCTTTTTTTGAGGTGGAACTAGCGGCGCACTGCGCGAGGGAAATCGCCCTAATTCTCGCTCGATTAGGGTCACACTATCAGGCAGCGATAAGCCCTCTAGCTCTATTGATCGCCCGTCTCCCCAAAAGCGGCGATCGCGAGAAGCGATTAAGAAGGTGCTATTGGGCAACGCGGCGATCAGTTGCTGAAGATCGGTCGCTGTCAAAGCGTTATCGTCTAGCAATATCAACACTTGACGCTCTCGAAGCGCTTGCCGAACATCGCGATCGGACAGCTTGATATCGGGACAACTGAGATAGAACGTGTCAAACAAAGTTTGTAAGCGATCGTTGACAGACCCAACCAAACTCAAGTCAACAATGCCATCGGAATAAAAGGTCGTAATCTGGGAGCTGTGAGCCAAATGGCGCACCAGGACAGACTTGCCAATTCCGGCTTGACCATAAATCTCGACAATTTGTTTGGCTCGCAGAGCGGCGATCGCCGATTCGATTTCTGTTTGCCGACCGACCAGCCCCACAAAGGCACGAGGAATTTGCACGATCGGAGTCTGTCTTAGCTCAATCACAGAGCCGCTGTCTGCGCGATCACTCAGCAAGGCTCCATGTACAGAACCCACCGACAGGATGGAGCTGCCAACCGCTAACTGCCCGATCGTCTCATGCCGAAGAATTGTCTCAAGTTGGTTAGAAAGGGTCGGTTGAGACATAAACGATAGACTGCACCAAAAATCTCAGCCGTGATTTGTCCTCTCTAGAATAGCAACTGAGCTTGTGCATAAACAGCGTAATAACTAACAATTAAAGGCGTTTATTTCTGACAGCGCTTCTGGATCAGATTGCTGGGTTGAGGGGTGGGATGGCTCAACCCGATCGTGAAGTCGATCGATCGCATCCACAAAATCTTGAATGCCTGCAAACTGGCAATAGAGCGAGGCATAGCGAATATAAGCCACTTCGTTAAGCGATCGCAGATGGTGCAGCACCAGTTCAATAATCTCGGCACTGGTGACTTCGCGCCCGACTCGCTGCTGCAAGTCAGATTCAATTTCTTCAGCTAAAATCTCAATGCGTGGCTCTAGAATGGCGGTTTTTTCGCAGGCTCGCACGAGTTCTCGCAGCAGCTTTGAGCGGTCAAATGATTCGCGCTCTCCATTGCGTTTAAGCACCACGATCGGCACAAATTCAATCCGCTCATAAGTGGTAAACCGATGATTGCACCTTAAGCACTCTCGCCGCCGTCGCACACTTTGACCCGCTTCTGCCGATCTCGACTCAAGCACACGATTATCTGGATAATGACAAGAAGGACACCGCATAGAGCTAAAACGTGAGAGAACAACCCTGTCAGAGGTGATCCTCTAACCAGACGTTTCAAAAGGGCTAACCCTCTGAATCTTCATGATACCCCTAGCGTGAAAAGTGACAATATTTTTTTGTCTCCGCTATTTCCAGCGTTAAATCCCACAAATGATCCTGTTCTTCGACATTTACCTATGCCTTTACCGACTGTGATTTTGCCCGGATATCTTGCAGGTGCGATCGATTATCGCAGTCTTCAGCAACAGTTAATTGAGGCGGGCTATCCGACTGTGATTGTGCCGTTGCTCAAGCGAGACTGGTTGCCTACTTTGGGCGGACGATCGATGCTGCCGATTTTAGAACGCCTTCACAAAACCGTTGAGCAAGTGTTGCAAGACTACAACTCGTCGCAAATTAATTTAATCGGGCACTCAGCAGGCGGCTGGATCGCGCGAATTTATCTCGGCGAGTCTCCCTATGATGTGCATGGAATGCAAACAAACCGCACCTACGCCTGGAAAGCCCATGCTTGGGTTTCTCACTTGATCACGTTGGGCACACCTCACACCAGCTTTGAGCGCTGGACTCGCACCAATCTTGATTTTGTCAATCTTACCTATCCCGGTGCGTTTTATGAAGGGGTGAATTATGTGTGTGTTGCTGGCAAAGCAATTTATGGTGAACGCCGCCCCGGCAGTTGGTTAGCCTATAGCAGCTATCAGTTAACCTGCGGCAAAGGCAACAGTTGGGGAGATGGAATTTGTCCGATCGAGTCGGCTCATTTAGTAGGAGCAGAAAATTTGACGTTAGAACAGGTCAGACACTCGCCCAGATCAGGAGGCGTTTGGTACGGCTCTTTAGAGGTAGTGCCTCAGTGGATGAGTTATTTAGCCTGAGCGATCGCCATCTCTACGTTTGGGAGGATTAGAAGATTCGTAAAGTTTTATATCTTGTAGTTAAGTCGTTGGGGTTCTGCGCCTTAACGCTGTTTTTCGACTCGTTTCTCATTAGAAAAGAGTGTATGTCCCATGAAAGATTTTTCCCTCTCCTTTGTCTTTAGGCGGCTATCAACAATTTTGGCAGTGGTAACGCTGACGTTGACTCTGATTGCCGCAAGTAGCGGTATTCTTTTAGCGTTTTATTATGAGCCAGCGGCTGGTGGCGCTTACGATTCTCTCAAAGCGATCGACACAGATGTGTCCTATGGTTGGCTGATCCACACGATGCACAACCTGGCAGGTAATTGGGTAATCGGGGTGGCGTTGATTCAAATTGTCGTGATGTTTTTGAGTGAGCGATTTCGCCCCAGTTGGTTGACGGCTTGGATAAGCGGTATTTTATTCACCTTGTCAGCGATCGGACTGGCCTGGACTGCGATGCTTTTAGGCTGGGATCAGTTAGGTTTCTGGCGACTCAAAATTGAGCTGGGCACGATCGAGGCGATTCCTTTAATTGGAACTCAGTTAAAAGATGCGCTCACCGGAGGCGGCGCGATTGGTACGGTTAGCGTTGAACATCTTTATGCGATTCACAGCTATATTGTGTCGATCTCGGCTGTCGGGTTAGCTGTGATTCACCTCGGCAGTTTGCTAGTTCAAGAACGAGAAATGCAGGCAGAGGCTTTAACGGCATTTGCTCAGGAAACAGTTAGTGAGGATAAAGAAGTTCGGGCATCAGCCGAGATTCTCTAGGCGTTAAAGAGGTCTTTGGCATGAATGGAACGATCGCGGCTCAGTTCGGCGATCGTTTATTTCCGCAGCCATGCGATGAGAAGGACGATCGGCAGCCCAACACAGAACTAGAGGAGCCAGTTGATTTGGCGTTGGGAGGCTGACGAGGTTTGACGTTATTCAGTGGCGGTCATTTGGTTGAAATTGCTAATGGCTTCGTCGCATTGCTCAACCCTGTGATTAAGCTGTAAATCTACGCAAATTTTGCGGGCTTGCTGAAGAGTCGTCAGTGTTTCAAATCGGCGAGGCTCAAATTTTGCAAGTGCTAAAGCTTTGTTAAATAAAGAACTGGCTTCACCTTCACGATTGCCAATTTCGCGTTGGATCTCCAGGGATTGTTGATGAAAGTCGATTGCCCGTTGATATTGTTCTAGCGAATCGTAAATATTGCCCAAGCTACCCAGGGAAGCTGCTTCGCCTCTAAGATCGCCGATTTCGCGTGCCATCTTCAAGGATTGTTGGTGAAAGTCGATTGCCCGTTGATATTGTTTCAGCCAATAGTAGACATTGCCCAAGTTGCCGAGGATATTCGCTTCGCCACGGTAATTACTAATTTCGCGCTGAATCTCTAAGGACTGTTGATAAAAGTCGATTGCCCGTTGATATTGTTCTAGCGAATCGTAAGCATTGCCCAAGCTACCGAGGGACGCTGCTTCGCCGTCACGATCGCGAATTTCGCGTGCAATTGCTAAAGACTGCTGATGAAAGTTGATCGCTTTTTGATACTGTCCTAATGAGGAGTAAACATTGCCCAAATTGCCCAGAGAAGCTGCTTCGCCAATGCGATCACCGATTTCGCGTGCAATCTCTATGGACTGTTGATAAGCTGCAATCGCTTTTTGATATTGTCCTAACGAGGAGTAGGCAGCGCCCAAGTTGCCTAGAGAAGCTGCTTCGCCACTGCGATCACCGATTTCGTGTGCAATCTCTGCGGACTGTTGATAGGCTGCGATCGCTTCCTCATAACGAGATTGAACATAGAGAAAGTTAGCTAACGTTACTAACGTATTGACTAGAGCAAATAGATTGTTTATTTTCTGATATTCATGAATTGAATTCTGAAAAGCATCAATTGCTTGTTGTCTTTCTTGTTCTAAATTTGCTGCTTTGCCATTCGCAATTCGATTTGCATAAACTTGCCCCAGCTTGTCGTATAGTGTTGCTAAATTCGCTGACTCTGGCTCAGTTAACTCTAGTTGTTGAGTCTCTGAGAGTAACTCCTTTAAAGGAGGTAGAAACTCCTCATTCGACTGAGGTGGCGATGTTTGCGAACTCCATTCACCTTCTCGAACCGCGATCGGCTCCACTTCCTCCAAGGCAAACCGTAACACCGCTTTCCGCCAACTCCAGAAATCTGGTGCTCTGCGGCTCATTTCTCGTAAAATCTGATGCGTCACCCAAAGTACGATCGGATAGTGAAACTCCCGCAATCCTTCCCGCGTCCATTGCAAATAGCCAAAAAACTTATCGAGGTCGCTTTGCTCCTCCGACTCTCGCATTTTGACCCGCAATAACCACTCTGCCCCCGTCACCGTCACGACTGCCGCATCCCCTTCTCGAAGCCCCAAATTTGCCAACCCTGCCCGCAAACTTGGCTCAGTTCCCAACACGATCCGATGCGGTTTAATCTTGGCTCGTCGTGCCTCGACCTCATAGCGATCGATCACACGCTGCCGCAGTCGCAAGTCATCACACGCTACCAAAATCAACGCCAATCGATCTTGATTGTTTTCGATCAGCGAAATCAAACTTTCATAAGTTGCTTCATTTTGTGACAATAGCTCAAGGGATTGCGACATCTAAAACGCCCTCCTGCACGAGCAAATCATGCACGATCGGGTTTAAGTCGTACCAAAGTAGCGAATTGCGATATTCCAACACATATAGCCCATGCAACAAATCTAGAAACCGCTGATTTTCAGTGTCTTGCGGCTTAAACTTCTCGTAAATTAACTTCAACGCCTCAAAATCGACTTGCCTCAACACTTCTGCATACTCAATCTGTAACTCTGTCACCACTTCAGTCAAGATGTGTTGATTGACGACGACTTCAGGCTGATCCAACGTCTGTCGCCGAATCCGTCCGCGAAGCTCCTGCATCGCTTTGTCACAACAGCGATCGCCGATCCGAATTAACTCCCGCAGCACCCCGCCACTCAGCAGAATCATTTGCTGCTTTATACCAGGTTCTATTAAAGTTTGCGGTAGCCGTTTATCTAAAATTTCTGCAAACACTTGCACACAAGACTGATCCGGCGTGCGATCGAGCTTTCTAACATCCACTTTGCTAAAAAACTTTGCTACTCGCATCGTATGGATTTTATTGATGTAATTCGTGATATTAGCTTTGATCGCAACCTCACGTAGAGTCGCGATCGGAACCGTGTAGAGAATCCGACAATTGGGTTCCAGCAGCGATTGAATGTTTTTACTAAAAATCGTTTCTGTCACGCTTAAATCTAGCTTGTCGAGGTCATCAATAATCACTAGAACGGATTGACCTGTTGCATTTTCAATATAGGCTTGTAGTTGATTAATTTGGGCGACTAAATCAGACGTGCGTTTAGCAAACTCGATCGAGATTTCCTGACGAATCACCGAATTGATTTTTAACTTAGATCTGACCTTAGCCAAGAACTTCAGAATCAGAGGAATCCCGCCTTCTACTGTCGTTTCTACATTCGCTTCAATTTCCGCTTCGACCGCTTTCGATTCGGTTTGAGTATGTTTGCCCAACCAGCGATAGAACTCCTTTTTAAGTCCTGGTTGCAGCTTAATTGATCGCTGTTCAGCCGCTTCAAGTAACTGCAATGCCATCGAAAACAAAATATTGACGTGATCCACTGCCGATCGCTCGATCGTATCCGCGATCGAAAACATCACAACAAAATAGCGATTCGTTTCTGTTAAGCGAAATCCCAATTCTGCCAACAGCGTCGATTTGCCACAACCCCGATGCCCTGTAAACACCAGCTTATTATCTTGAGAAGTACAATCCTCGATCGCTTGCTCTAGTTCATCTACTAACTCCGTCTGATATTCCACCCCCAATCGAGCCAGCTCTTTGCGAGTGACTAACGGATCAAGCTGAAGATTGCGCCCTGCTTCTCGG
This sequence comes from Phormidesmis sp., assembly GCA_043772715.1. Classification (GTDB taxonomy): domain Bacteria; phylum Cyanobacteriota; class Cyanobacteriia; order Leptolyngbyales; family Leptolyngbyaceae; genus Phormidesmis_A. The sequence goes on from JAYVFW010000027.1 coordinate 14,156, forward strand.
AAAAGTTCTAGACGGTGTTGCAGCGCTTCTAAGCTAGACATACGATCGAGTTTCATCCCTGGATCAAGCTTTCTAAGAAATTCTGGGAAGTTCTGAAGTTCCTCGATCGACTCAACAGGCGGAAGTTCAATCCAATGGGCTTCTGCTTCGGAGCGATCGACATAAGCAAAAAAGGCTTCTTCATCTTCTCGATGGGCAAGTAAATATTCTCTTAACTCTTTTCGGCTCATTGCGGCGAAATCTGGCTTCATGGTTCAAACCTCCATCGACCATTGGGATAAATCGAAATCTGAATCGCTTCTCCTGCCAAAATGACGACATTGCGAGTGCGCTTATCGAGTCGGATGAGATCAACTGAACGGTAAAAATTGGTGAGTGATTGGCAAAGGATAAAGCCCATCAGCATCTGTTGTGTCGTCGGAATAATCGAACCCCTCAACCCTGTACCGATATTTTAGTCCAGAATCCAAAATGGTCAGAAATCTTCAAGAACAGAGGCAAATCTGGGAACTGCCAAGTACTATGAGCATTGGTGTAAGAATCGCTTCAGAAACTCTGGCTGTGTGCCGAAGTGCAAATGAGTATAGGACGCATGAAGTTGATAACACTGCCAACCCTCTGACTTGAGCGGAATGCTAGAGTGATAACCCTCAAGATTAAAGAGCGGTCGATCGGATTCGTGAGTCAACGTCGATCGATGAAACTCGTGACCCCAAGCGCGATCGCCTTTGTTCATCATCGGGCTGTTTTGCATCACAGTAGCTTGTCGATAACCTAATGTTAGCTTTTTTCCCATTCTCGCTGTTGTGGGTAAAATGCCAACCATTGGGTGAGATTGTTCTGCAAAATCAACAATTTGTTCACACAAATACATCAAGCCGCCACATTCTGCATAAGTCGGCATATTAGACTGAATGGCAGCTTTAACAGCATGACGAGCCGATCGATTAGCCGCAAGCTCGGCTGCAAAGACTTCTGGAAAACCGCCCCCAAAATAGAGTCCTTGCACTCTTTCTGGCAATGCTGAATCTTTTAGAGGACTCCAATAAACGAGTTCTGCACCTAGTTGTTCCAACAAATCTAAGTTGTCGGCGTAGTAGAAATTAAACGCAGCATCGTAGGCAACGGCGACTCTAACTTTAGAGACTGATGCTTGAATGGAGCCTTTGAGATAGGTTGGCTCACAGGTTACAACGGTTTTTGCCCCCCTAGCCCCCCAATTCTGGGGGGAACAAGAATCAAAGTCCCCCCGAATTGGGGGATTTAGGGGGCTTACAGAATTGGTAAGCGTAGAGCACTCGTCTGAAAGCGGCTGTAATAAGGGCAACAATCGTGACCAATCGAAGCAAGTTTCACCTAGATCCGCAAGTCGATCGAGCAATGGATTTAGATTCTCAAGCTCTGCGGTGGGCACTAAACCTAAATGACGATCGGGAATTGTAATATCATCTTGACGACGCAAAACGCCCAAAATTGGCAGATTTAGCGGTTTTAAAGCGGCAGTCAACAGTTCTAAATGACGATCGCTGCCGACTCGATTTAAAACCACTCCCGCAATGTGAACGCGCGGATCAAAACTGCGATATCCGTGAGCGATCGCGGCAATCGATCGCGCCAAACTACTGCAATTTAAGATCAGCAAAACGGGCAGATTCAAAAGTCTGGCAATGTGAGCCGTGCTGCCAAAATCATCTGATCCACTGGCTCCATCAAACAAACCCATTACCCCTTCGATCAAGGCGTAGTCGGCATTTTGACTGTGTTGTGTAAAACACTGTCGTACATACGCTTCTGAAGTCAGAACCGGATCGAGATTGCGGCAAGCCCTTTTTGTGACGTGGCGATGAAACATCGGATCGATATAATCGGGCCCGACCTTAAACGACTGCACGGCTTGACTGCGCCGCTGCAACGCCGTTAATAGCGCCAGCGTGACTGTAGTTTTACCAACTCCGCTCCGTTCTCCGGCAATGATCAGCGCCATACATCAATCGTGACTACCTGTAAGATGGAAAAGCCTTCGGGCGATCGCACTTCCCCACTATAAACGCAATTTCCAACGCTTATGCACCGTCTCGCAACGATTCCTGGAGGGTGGAACCCCGCCGCAGAAGGCGTGATTTTTGTCGAACAGCAACCCGCTCCGATTGTGGTGATTACGGCGGCTGACACCGATATTCAAACGTTTGGGGCAGCAGCCACTCAGCTACCCGACGGATTTGCGTCCCTGCGAGTCGTCAATCTGCTGCAACTGCAACAACAACTGACGATCGACACCTACGCCGAAGATGTGTTGAGTCAGGCAGAGGTGATTATCGTGCGGGTGATTGGGGGGCGATCGTATTGGAGCTATGGCTTAGAAGTCGTCGAAGAAACGGCAAAACAGACAGGCGCAAAGCTAATTATATTGCCGGGAGATGAGCGACCTGATCCTAATCTAATGAGCCATTCAACGGTTTCATTAACAGAAGTCAATCAGGTTTGGAAATACTTTTTAGAAGGCGGCGTTGATAATTATTGTCATCTTCTTAAATTCGTCTCAACCTATTTTCTAAATCAAACCTACGCCTTTAATTCACCTCAACCTGTGCCGCGAATTGGCATCTATGGCGGACAGCAAAAAATAGCAGAATCAACGGTTCACTCTGGGGTTGGCATTTTATTTTATCGGGCACATTACCTTTCTGGAAACACAGCAGTCATTGACGCGATGTGCGATGCGTTAATCAAACGAAATCTTACACCTGTTCCGATTTTTGTGTCGTCGCTGAAAGAGCCTGACGTGCAAAAAGAGTTGCTGAATTATTGCGATCGCGGCATCGAATTACTCTTCAACACCACCAGTTTTTCGCTGGCTCGATTGGAGTCAGAAACGCCCCAAGTCGAACTGTGGGAAACGCTGAACGTCCCAGTATTCCAGGTGATTTTTAGCGGTGGAACTCAAGAGCAGTGGGCATCAGGATTTCAGGGGCTATCTCCGAAAGATATGGCGATGAATGTTGCCCTACCCGAAGTGGATGGACGAATTATTACGAGAGCCGTTTCATTTAAAGCAGTGCAAACTCAGAATCCGCTGTTGCAAACCGATGTGGTTGGATATGAGCCTGTGTTGTCTCGCATCGAGTTTGTTTCAGAGTTAGCCGCTAATTGGATTAAGCTCCGTCAAACCTCACCCAGCGATCGCAAAATTGCCCTAATTTTAGCCAACTATCCAACTCGTGACGGAAGATTAGCGAATGGCGTTGGCTTAGATACTCCAGCAAGCTGTATTGAGATTCTTAACGCTTTAAAACTTGCGGGATATCACGTCGAAAATATTCCAGAAAGTGACAAAGAATTAATTCAGTTACTAACAACTGGAGTCACCAACGATCCCGAAGGTTGGACGTTGAGAAATGTTCGGCAATCGCTCACCTTAGAAGACTATCAAATTCAGTTTGACCAGTTGCCGATCGCCGTTCAAACAGGCATCCAATCTCGTTGGGGCTTGCCCGGAGAAACGACTGCATTTCCGATTCCAGGCATTCAGCTAGGGAATGTGTTTGTGGGCGTGCAGCCTGCGCGGGGCTACGATCGTGACCCCTCTCTCAACTATCACGCGCCCGATTTAGAACCAACCCACAACTATCTGGCGTTTTATCACTGGATTCGATCCCAGTTTGGAGCAAACGCGATCGTGCACGTCGGCAAGCACGGCAATTTAGAATGGCTCCCTGGGAAAAGTGTAGCCCTCTCTGAAGCCTGCTATCCCGAAGCTGTTTTTGGGGCAATGCCTCATTTGTATCCGTTTATTGTCAACGATCCGGGCGAAGGGGCACAGGCAAAACGCCGCTCGCAAGCCGTGATTATTGACCACCTAACGCCGCCGATGACTCGTGCCGAGCTATATGGCAATCTTCACCAAGTCGAAGGATTAATCGACGAATATTATGAGGCGCAAACTCTAGATCCATCGCGATTGAAATTGATTAGCGATCGGCTTTCTCAACTGATCATTCAAGAAAATCTCCATCAAGATTTGGGCATCGAAAGTGCAGCCTTGGACGAGTCGAGTTTAGCGAGTTTTCTCAAGACCGCAGATGGCTATCTCTGTGAGCTAAAAGAATCTCAGATTCGAGACGGGCTGCATATTTTGGGGCAGTGTCCTCAAGACAGACAGCTAAGAGATTTGATCGTGGCGATCGCTCGTAATCCTAGCGCCGATCGATCAGGGTTAACCCGCGCGATCGCTCAAGATTGGCAACTTGAATTAGATCCCCTCACGTCCGACTTAGGCGAATTAATTCATGGAAAAATTCATCCTAAAATTCATCACTGTCGGATTAATGGCGATGTTGTAGAAGTGATTGAAGAATTTGCCGCGGATTTGATTACTCGACTGATGCAGGGTGAAAAATACGCCCCTCTAACCCCCCAAACTTGGGGGGAACCGGAATTTCAAAGTCCCCCAAAGTTGGGGGACTTAGGGGGCGAAAGGATTGACAGCCTTGACAGACAGATTCAACCTGCGATTCAGCAATGCCAGTTTTCAGAGATTGGAACTGCAACGGTTCGAGAACTAGACTGGATTCACGATCGCCTACTTCCAGCGTTGCAAAAAACCGAGCAAGAGATTCTCAATCTCCTCAAAGGACTCAACGGACAGTATGTGCCCAGTGGCGCATCTGGCGCACCGACTCGCGGCAGACCCGAAGTGTTGCCCACCGGACGCAATTTTTACTCGGTAGACATTCGCGCTATCCCCACTGAAACGGCTTGGGAGATTGGCAGAAAAGCCGCAGAAGCATTGGTCGAGCGCTACACCCAGGAAAACGGCGACTATCCCAGAACACTAGGCTTATCGGTGTGGGGCACCTCCACCATGCGAACGGGCGGAGACGACATTGCAGAAGCCCTTGCCCTACTCGGAGTCAAACCTGTGTGGGATGGCGTATCGCGTCGCGTCGTCGATTTTGAGATTTTGCCCCTCTCCGCGATCGGTCGTCCCCGTGTCGATGTCACCCTCCGCATCTCTGGATTTTTTCGAGATGCCTTTCCCAATCTGATTGATTTATTTGATAGCGCCGTCACAGCCGTTGCACAGCTAGACGAATCAGACGAAGAAAATCCGTTATCAGCCCAAGCAACACAAGAACAAACCTATTGGGAATCACAAGGATTAACATCAGAAGATGCAAAGGAACGATCGCTCTATCGCATTTTTGGCTCAAAACCCAGCGCTTATGGAGCCGGATTGCAGGGCGTAATTGAATCACAAAACTGGACAGATGAGAATGACTTAGCGCAGGCATATATTAACTGGAGTGCCTACGCTTACACCCGCAAATCAGAGGGAATATCAGCCCCCGAAGCGTTTAATCAACGCCTCAACACCATGCAAATTGTCCTACAAAATCAGGATAATCGAGAACATGACTTACTCGACTCTGATGATTATTATCAATTTCAGGGCGGACTGACGGCGGCTGTTAAGTCAATTTCTGGTCGGCAGCCAGACATTTATTTCGGTGACAATTCGCGCCCCGATCAGCCAAAAGTTCGTCAGCTATCAGAAGAAATTAGCCGCGTCTATCGCTCCAGAGTGGTCAACCCCAAATGGATTGCAGGTGTTATGCGGCACGGCTATAAAGGCGCGTTTGAAATGGCGGCGACGATCGATTACTTATTCGCCTACGATGCCACAACAAACTGTGTCCAAGACTTTATGTATCAAGGCATTGCTGAAACCTACTTGTTTGATTCCTCAGTGCAGGAATTTATTCAAGAAAACAATCCCTGGGCGCTGCGAGATATGTCAGAGCGATTATTAGAAGCCCATCAGCGCGGACTCTGGAAAGATGTTTCTCAAAAAACGCTAGACCGATTGCAAAACTTATCGCTGGAGGCAGAAGAAATCATCGAAAACCAGCTATGAAACGAGTCCTAATTCTGGGCGGAACTGGGGATGCTGCGCGATTGGCAACTCAAGCGTCTCAGATTCCTGATGTTGAAATTATCACATCCCTGGCAGGACGTACTCAAAAACCAACGGCGATCGCTGGGTCAGTTCGAGTCGGCGGATTTGGCGGCGCAGCCGGATTGAGTGATTATTTGCGCTATCGCCAAATCGACTACCTAATCGACGCAACTCATCCCTTCGCAGCCCAAATTTCTCACAATGCCGCGATCGCCACCCGTGACGTAGGCATTCCTCACCTGATGCTCGTCCGCCCCGCTTGGGAAAAGATGCCCAACGATCGCTGGATAGAAGTTGAGAGCATTGAGGCAGCAGTCCTTGCCCTCGAACAGTCTGCCAAGCGAGTGTTTCTAACGATCGGGCGGCAACAACTCGCCCCGTTTGCACGACTGCACAATGTTTGGTTTTTGATGCGATCGATTGATCGGCCATCACCCGATATTACTCTCCCCAATGGAATCACCGTGCTTGATCGTGCGCCCTTTACGATCGCACAAGAAAAACAATTGATGCTCGACCATAACATTGATACGATCGTCAGCAAAAACAGTGGTGG
>JAYVFW010000028.1:0-2301 GCA_043772715.1 Phormidesmis sp.
AAAGTTAGCTTTGCCTCTGACTTTGATAATAAGATCCCGTCCACGGTTGAATCAGGGTTTGAGGCTTAAAACCTGCTCAAATTTTGTCCGGAGTATTGACAGATGATGATTACTTTTTCGAGCCTTGCTATGAGGATGACGATCACCACTGCGCTAGTGTTTGGGGCAGTAGGAGTTTGTGCTTTTACTCAGGAAGTCAGTAATTTTGCTCAAAGTTCTCGCTCTCATTCAGAGTTGGGCATACGATCGACAGCGATTCACACCCTAACCCGGTCGTTAAACCGGACGATCGCGCCTGCAAGGGTGGAATTTAACCCGCAGCCTAACCCAGAACCAGCGGGCACCGGAGGCACCGGGACTCGCTAGAAAGCGATCCCTCACTAGAAATGCGAATCATCTTTATAGGAGTCTGCCCTCTGTAGTGATCAACCCTGATCAACAGAGCGCGGACTCTATTTTTGGGAGCCACGATCGATAGACCTGTGAGAAAGAAGCGCGGCGATCGCTTTTTAATAGATAGTAAAAGGTGAGCGATTACCCCTTAGGGGAACTGCAAAGCAAACGCGCAAATTGACTCAAGAGGAACCCTTGTGGCTTCAACCCATTCTGAAATCGACTTAGCACCCTATATTGACCACGCCTTGCTGAGTCCGATTGCGACCCCTGAGCAGATTGAGCAGTGGTGCGATGATGCCGATCGCTTTAATTTTGCGGCGGTGTGCATCAATCCAATCCACGTTCGGCAGGCAGTCGAATATCTCAGTAATAAAAGTCCGAAAGTCTGTACTGTGATCGGTTTCCCTCTGGGGGCGACAACCTCTGCGGTCAAGCTTTATGAAGCTCAAGAAGCCACCGAAAATGGAGCCAACGAGCTAGATATCGTCATTAACTTAGGCTGGCTAAAAGCCGGAAAAGTCGAAGAGGTGCACCGAGAAATTTCCGAGATTCGAGACGCAACCGGACTGGTGATCAAAGCCATCCTAGAAATGTCACTCCTTACCGACCAGGAAAAGCGCATCGCCGCAGAAATCTGTATGGATGCAGGAGCAGACTTTCTCAAAACCAGCACAGGCTGGAATGGAGGAGCCACGATCGCCGATGTGCGACTGCTCAAAGATATTACTAACGATCGAGTCGGAATTAAGGCTTCTGGAGGAATTCGTACGGTTGATCAGGCTTTAGAGTTGATTGTTGCAGGTGCAACTCGACTCGGCACCTCTCGCGGTCCCGATTTAATTCGTCAACGCGATAACCTAGATAAAGGACAATAAGAAAGGTCTTCGACCCAACCCGCCAAGAGAAGCAAAAATCGATGAGTCGAACCTACAAAGCGATCGGAATCAACCTCAAAAGTATGCCGTTTGGTGAGGCAGATCGGCTTCTAACAGTCCTAACGCGGGAGTTTGGGCTAATTCGGGCGGTTGCGGTGGGCGCTCGCAAGCAAAATTCTAGAATAGGCGGACGGAGCGGATTGTTTGTGGTTAACGATTTGCTGATTGCCAAAGGGCGATCGCTAGACAAAATTACGCAAGCAGACACGCTAGAGTCTTACCCAAAACTGGGCGGCGACCTCAGAAAGCTCACCGCAGGGCAATATCTAGCAGAGGTGGTTTTGCAACAGGCACTCAGTGATCAGCCCCAAGACGACTTGTTCTATCTGCTGAATGAACACTTGGCGAGGTTGGAGCGATCGCCCTCCTCACAGGTGTTAGCCCATCTCAGCCACGCAGTCTTTCAGCTATTGGTCTTGGCAGGAATTGCGCCTCAAGTTCATCAGTGTTGCGTGACTCAGACGATTCTCAAACCCGATTTAGCCGATTCTAGTTGGCAAGCCGGGTTCAGTACAGTAGGAGGCGGGGCAGTCACCCTAGACGCTTTAGAGCAGCTTCAGATTCAAGACGGCAGCAAAGGCACGGGTAAATATATTCCGTCACGCCACTCAAAAAAGGCTCGTCTCAATATGCCCATTAGCGCGATCGAACTCTCCCTTTTGCAGGAACTCGCCTCCCCCGATCTTCCCCCAAATTCTGCCACTGTTGAAGAAGCCTGGTTTGCGATCGAACGTCTGCTGCGCCAATATGCCCAATATCATTTTGACCAGCCGATTCGTTCTGCCGCCTTGATTGATAGCTGTTTTACTCCTGCCCTCTTCTCCGAACCGTCTGCTTAACCATGATGCGATCTGATCTGTCTGACTACACGCTAATGTCTTCTCTTAATCCACCCAACCCTCGCGCCTATTCGCCTAGCCCCGATCCCTGGCGCACTGGGGTGAATGGAGTCGATTTTCAGAGCGATCGT
>JAYVFW010000029.1:0-2288 GCA_043772715.1 Phormidesmis sp.
GGGATGCAACCTAGACGGGGACGATGCTCCAAAAATTATCTGCCACCTACACCGTTTAAATTGGTATGAGGAGCTTTCTTCTGAAAAGCTCCTCACTTAAAGAATTTTCTCTTACAAAACGTTAGTAGCCTTCTTCTTCGTATTCGGGCTGCTTGACTTTCTCAGGAATCTTGAGTTCTTGAGGCGTATACGGTTCTTTGTCCTCGTCTTGCCAAGGATCTTCTTCCGGGTCGTCGAATTTGGCTTCGGGTTCCGTCACCTCTTCAAACTCAGCCTCGGTGACATAATCCTCTTCTTCGTCATAGTCTTCGTCGTATTCTTCTTCTTCGTAGCTATCTCGCTCAGTTGCCGCACTCCAGTTATCTTCTTCTTCGTTTTCGTAATAGAGTTCGGCACGACGAGGAGGCTCTTGACGCAATGGCAGCGGTTCTGGCTCCCAGTTGTCTTCGTTCCACGTTTCTTCGACGGGCTGCCGCACTTGAGTTTGGATCGGAGTCCGAACGCCGGAGGGAAGCTGATTTTCAGTGCGGATGGGGGCGAGATATTGCTCAGATTCGTCGCGCTCCCAGGGCGGTTTGCCGATGCCAAGCCGTTCTAAAATGCCGACGCTGACCTGACTCATTCGCTCTTCGGCACCTTCGTAAACGATCAGCCGATCGGGCCCACTGCTGACAATTTCATCAATGGGAAGTTCGTAAGTGCTGACAATTTGATCGGGGATCAGCGGCAGCCCGATCGAGGCAATGGTCAACGTATCGACTTTGCCGCTGTCAATATTCAACCGGAAACCTCGGACTTTGCCCAGAAGTTCGCCCGTCTCGGTAATGACTTCAGAGTTGATCAGGCTGCTATAGCCGTCAAGATCAACGTCTTCAATGGCGTTTTCGTCATCGACTAAAATCACGTCGCCAATTTGCCGAATCTTGGACAGCATCATCGGTTGCGGGGTGCCATAGAAGAGATTTGGGCGGATGCTCAGGGCGACGACTTGTTGACGATCGACCTCGACCCACAGTTGGCTAACCACTCCGAGCCGTTTGCCTGTGGTGCGAGTGATGACCTGTGTTCCCAGGAGATCGGAGCGTTGGCGAAATTCTTCTGTCATTGGGTCCCGAATCCTATTCGTGCAAATGCTGTCAATATCAAATCATATAGAGGCACTTTGGGGCAGCTTTATCCCCAGAACTTGGGTGTATGCGCCTCGTGCCTGAGTTACGCCGATCGTTCGTTCAGCAGATTCAATCATCGGACGACGCAGGCTAACCACAATAAATTGCGCTTGTTGTGCCTGTTGCTTGATCATTCTAGCTAATCGCTCTACGTTTGCCCCATCAAGAAACATATCAACCTCGTCAAACGCATAAAACGGCGAGGGGCGATAGCGCTGAAGGGCAAAGATGAAACTCAGCGCCGTTAAAGATTTTTCGCCTCCAGACATGGATGCCAGTCGCTGAATGGGTTTACCTTTGGGGTGAGCCACCAAATTCAAGCCGCCGTTAAAGGGATCTTGAGGATCTTCAAGCTGGAGATGCCCGTCGCCATCAGAAAGCGTGGCAAAAATTGCCTGAAAGTTAATGTCTACTGCGTCGTATGCCTCTTTGAAGGCTCGTTGCCGCAGAGTTGTGAAGTTTTCGATTCGCAACAATAATTCGGTGCGCTCTTCTTGGAGGGTTTCTAGCTTCTCGGTGAGTTCTTCAAGTCGGGCTTGGGTGCGATCGTATTCTTCTAACGCCAGCATATTCACAGGCTCCATTGCCTGGAGGCGTTTTTGCAGCGATCGTAGCTCGTACTGAAGCTGAGACAAATCGGGCGCAGGGTCGGGAATCTCTGGCAACGGGTCAGGAAGCTCGGCTCGTTGGTCGGTGAGTTGCTCGTGCAGGGCGGCAACTTCGGTGCGACGAGTCCCCTGGGTTTCTTGAACTTTACCGCGCTGCCAGTCAAGCTGCTGCTGGCGAGTTTGCAAGTCTCGCAGTTGGCGATCGACGCGATCGCGCTGCTGACGTTCTGATCCCAGAGTTTTTTCTAACGTGGCTAGGGCGGCTTGCAACTCAGCAATGTGTTGGCTGACTTCTAATTGCTGAGTGCTGAGAGTGGACTGCTGCTGTAGCTGTCCGGTTTGCTGGGTGCGGTGTTCCTGAATTCGCGCTTGCCCTTGCTGGATTTTTTCTTGGAGTCGTTGACGCTGATTGTCTAATTGAAGGAGTCGCTGCTCGACGGTGCGGAGGGCTAATTCTTTTTGATTGAGATCAGATTCGAGCGATCGGATGCTCAGTTGAATTTGCTGCCAC
>JAYVFW010000030.1:0-2286 GCA_043772715.1 Phormidesmis sp.
TGCCGATCGCCGTCTCATCAACCTGATGAGAAAAACTGAGTTACTTAGTTTATTGGGGCACCCAAGTTGCAAAATCTTGCGTGAATTGTTCTAACGACAAAAGATAGATGAGATCGTCGTCTAAAATCGATTGTTGATCGGCGATCGTGTTGTAGCCCCAATTCACTAAAAACAACGTCACATTCTCTAATCCTGGCTGTTTTTTGACCGCTTCTAATGTCTTTAACCGATCTTCAACAAACCAGATCGAAGTCGTCTCGCCATACTCTGCATTCAGTTCTTTGAGAATTTGATATTTCGGGCGTTTAACTTCTTTGCCATAAACCTGCTGGTCGGATATCACAATGCCCTGCTGTTGCAATAGTTGTTTAATAAAGCGTCCTTCTTTAGTGCTGATGATCAGGCAGTGAGTCGAACTCGCTAACACCTCACGCAGTCGCTCAATCACCTCTGGATAGAAACGATGCTCACCCAACCAGCTATTCAGATCCGTCGCAATCCACTGATCTCGGATGTCATCCACGATCGCGCTGACACTCGCGGCATCTAAGGCATCTTCTGTGACGATTTGGGCAGCGATCGTGACCCAATCTTGCAAAATTTTGCGTTCTTCGATGCCTAAAACCAGCGCTCGAATCAGAATCGGCATCTCCCAGCCCGTCTCAACCACGGGGCGCAATCGATAAAATTGAGGCGCTAAGTCTTCGCTTGGAGACAAATCATCAGGCTGCCAGATTTGACAATAGGCTCGCCATGCCGTTTGAAAATATTCTCTCAGCCCATCACAAACAACGCCGTCAAAATCGAGTGCGAGAACGATCGGATCACTTACAGACATATCGCTTTCAAAGAGTGCAGCACCCACACTATCGCACGACCCTTATCTGATGGGGGTTAAAAGCGCGATCGCTCGGTCGATTTTGAAATTCCTAATGAGAATAGTTTGCAAATAGAAACGTTTGCTGTAATCTTAAGAGATGGGCATTACTGAAAATAATGTTCAATAGAACAACTTTCAGCCCAGCCAAGATTTCTCTAATAATTTGCGACCTCGGAGTTTGATCATGGGAAAATCCAAGACCAGCCAAGTGACCGCGTTCAGCTTAGAAGGGCGCTTTCTCGGATATGAGATCGCAGAGGGTCACAAAATTAAGCGATTGCAGCTTGCCACCGCCGAGGGTGAATACTCGCTAAAGCTGACCAAAGAAGCGCGGGCTGGGCTGGGTCACGTCTTGGTTCCGGGTGACTGGGTGCAGGTGTCTGGAAGAAAGAAGCTTGACCAAGCTACCCATCTCGTTAAGCTAAAAGTCGATTTTATCAAACCGATTATTCCTACGGCTGCACCCGCTCCAGTTAAGCCATCTTCTCGACAAAAACCGTCAGAGACCATTCTGGTCTGCCAAAAATCAGGCTGCATGAAGCGAGGCGGCAAAGCAATTTGTCAGGCATTAGAGACGGCACTCAGCGATCGCGGACTAGACGATCAGGTAACGATCAAAGGCACAGGCTGCATGAAAAATTGCGGCAAAGGGCCCAATGTCGTGATGCCTGGAAAAGCCCGCTACTGCAAAATTGGTGCAGAAGAAATTCCCGATCTGGTTGACAAACACTTTCCGGCGATCGAGCCAGTCAAACCCATCGAAGAAAGCCGCGAACTACTCCCCATCAGATAGTCGTTTTGAAATCGGCGTTGCAGAATGAGAGGATGAAATGGCTGTAGGGTTTCCGCACTGCATAGTCCCCAAATATTATTGGCAGTCATTCTGATTGGAGTTTAGGCTTGGGATCGTGAATTAAATAACTCCGGTTATTGCAAGGTTGTTTCGCCCTCACCCCCCTCAAACTTGGGCAGGGCTGATCTATTGAAAGAAGGAAAATAGTTTCTGGACATCATGTGCCAAGAATCGCAGTCCTCTGGTGATGGAATCAAAGCCATTGAGCCGAAAGAGATTCAGGCAAAAGGTACGAACAATTCCAAAATTAACCGGGGCATCGACTCGCACCATCACCCGCCGCAGAGTGGAGAAACCCGGCAGTCGGGCATAAGGCAGTTCCATGATCTCCAATAACGCTGCTTGATGTCAGCTAACAAAGTCTGTTAAAGAGCGGTATCCCGTAGCCCCACTTCGTGAGGAGTGGGGCGAAGCCCTCGTGCCCATGATGATTAAAACCAGAGTCACCCAGAGCAGGTAATCAGGTTGAGTGCGATAATCTCGAACGGTTTGAAGATGCTGAATCAGGCTCATAAAGCTGAGAATCCAATCTAGGGGGTATCTCCAGTATCTA
>JAYVFW010000031.1:0-2284 GCA_043772715.1 Phormidesmis sp.
ACATAGCCCTGACTGAGCAGGGATAAGGATTTCTTGCCGCCCTCAGTGAGGATAAGTTGGATTTCAGGGTGATCCTTCACCCAGTCCCAGAACGAGCCAAATTCAGGCACGTTCACCCTGTAGCGCTGGCTAATTTTGCGCCGTATCGAGCGAGGGATAGCAGGCAGAAAAGCCCGTAACCCACTTCCCACAACGCTTTCGTACTTAACGACTTTCCCCTTGCCATCGATTCTGGGATTTTGTGGCTTGGCTTGCCACGGGCTGCTGTCTTCGTTGATAAGAACCGCTAAAGCCCCGTAGCTGTGGGGTTTGCGGGTTTTCCACTGCCTGGATACGTTCTGACCTAAAAGCTCGTTGGGTTCCCAGTATCCCGTGTCTTCAATGAAGTCGATCGTTGCCTCGAATAGGTCAGGAGCGATCCCGCTGCCATCTATAAATTCGCGCTCAAAACTTGGTTGGCAAATGTTCTCGAAAGAAAAATTAATTAATTTAGCGATTTCTGAAATTGTTGCCCGGTGCGCTAGCGAGAGAATCGGTTTACCGGGTAAGGCGATCCGCCGATCTGCCTCTTCTGAAATTGGTCGATTGCAGGTTTGCGTGTTTGCACAAAACCGCAAAAATGAGCCATTATGAAATGGAAGCATGAAATCAAGATTCGACTCGATTAGTCGAGCCGATCTCCGATATCTGGCATTAAGCGCGGTAGCCGTCAAACTAATTACGCTTAAATCCAGGTGGATAATTGAACCCCTAGCAGTCTAAAAACTGCTGGGGGTTTTGATTTTGAAGGGTTGCTCAGACCTCATCGACCCGCCTTCAAAATTTGTTCAGCCGATAGCTGCAAGTCTGGGAAAGTGAGAGAGGCAACCCGATCGCCCCCTCGAAACTCTCTTGACTGATAAGCTCCATCCTTGAGAGTCAGCACTATCACTACTGCTTTGTCTGGGTCAATCTGCCAGAACTCAGGAATGCCTCTCGCTGCATATTCTTTTGGCTTCTCAACGTAGTCCCGATTCCTAGATTTTTTATCGGTGTTGCTGCTTGAAACAACTTCGACTACTAGCATAGGTGGCGGCATCTCAGACATCAGTAATTTGCCACCTGAGAGAATTGCGCTTAGGGATTCTTCTGTGTGGACAACTAAATCTGGCTGCCGTGCCGTCACCTTGGTAGACGTGGTAGCAATTTGATGCCCAATGACCAACCGAGAAGGATGGATGCCCAGCCCCAGAAAAGCAGCAAAAAGTATACTGGCGATGACCGGATTGAGCGGATTCTCTGGAGCCATTTCAACTAACTCCCCATTAACCAGTTCGTAACGGGTGTCAGTGCCATCGTCATAGTCGAGATATTCCTCAATCGTTCTGAATCGTGGTTTCGCTTGTGTCATAGCGTTAGCTCCTACCCTGCTACAGCAGATTCTTTGGGCTTTTTCTCAAACACTTGTATGTTTGGCTCTACCAGCACAAACCTCTTCTCTGTAGGCTGTCCCATCTTCCCAGCGACGGCAGCGACCCACATTGGAAAGTTTGCCTGAGCATCCTCTAGCTTCTTGAACATTTTGGGTTTGAGGGTGACAGAAACAATCTGCCCATCGCAGTCTACGTCAAAGGACTTCCAGCCATTCTCAACAGTGGTGGCGGTTGGCAGTTCGCTGATTTTGATAGTGAGTTCAAGTTTTCCACTGACTGTCATTGGTGGTTGCCCTCCTTGTAGAGCTCGCCCTTCATATCGTCTAGTCTCCTTGAGAAGGATGGTTTCCATCTTATAGGGCTACGGATGGCAGCGCGAATAGATTGAGTTTTGAAGGATTAAACATTTTCCTCTTCAAACAGATCTACGGGCTGACAATCAAACAATTCACAAAGCTTTGCGACCCTAGCAAACATCTTTACGCCGTCTCTGCTCTTTTCCCAGTTCCGAACAGTAGATACGTCAACACCCAGCGCCTGTGCGATTTGACGCTGTGTTAGCCCCTTCTCCTCTCGGAGTTTTGCGACCCTAGACACGTAGTTTTCTCCCATGCGTTAATTCATAGCATTAACATAGCACGAATTACTTCACGTGAGTTAGTTGACAGTGTGAAAAAGTTAACGCATACTGGCTATAGAAAAGGACGCTACTCCGACCAAGAAACAGCGCCCTTCTCTTACAAATCCTCACTGCTCAGTTTCTTGCCAAGGCCAATGACAAGTCTTGCGACGCTGCCCCGTTTGACGCTGCTGTTGAGTGGTTGTCCGAGTCAATTCCTGACTTTTACCAGTACGAGCAAACCTGCACAGGA
>JAYVFW010000032.1:0-6319 GCA_043772715.1 Phormidesmis sp.
CCTTTGAGTTTTGAGCAGCCAGCGATCGCGACATTTACAAGAAGGCTTGATGCAATGGTTCAAAAAATTGCTTTATTCAACCACAAAGGCGGAGTCAGCAAGACTACAACCACATTCAATTTGGGCTGGATGCTTGCCTCAAAAGGGAAAAGAGTGATTCTTGTAGACAGTGACCCGCAATGTAATCTTACGGGCATGGCTTTGGGAGAAGAAACTGAGGATGACGAGGCGAGAATTCAAGAAATCTACAACACAACTTCAAACATCAAGACAGGATTAGCTCCCGCGTTTGAGTCGCAGCCGAGAGCGATCGAAGCTGTCGATTGTGTTCCGATCCAAGGTCGGAATGACTTATTTCTATTGCCTGGTCATGTTGGTTTTGCTGAGTATGAAGTAACACTCGGTATTGCTCAAGAACTAAGTGGCTCAATTCAAGCTCTCAAGAATCTACCAGGTGCCATCAATGATCTGCTTGAAAAAACGGCAACTAAGTTCAATGCGGATTATATGTTGATTGATATGAGTCCTAGTTTAAGCTCAGTCAACCAGAATCTACTGATGATCAGCGACTTCTTCCTAGTGCCGACTACGGCCGACTTTTTCTCTGTAATGGCTATTGATTCTCTGGCTAGAGTACTACCAAGATGGTATGCCTGGGCTAAGTCAGCAAGTTCAATGCAAGTCTTAAAAGAGGCTAACTATCCTTTTCCTGATATTAATTTGCGGTTCCTAGGAATGACCGTTCAAAACTATCGGATTATCCGAGGTAGAGAGAGTGCTGCATTTCAAACTTGGATTGACAAGATTGAGCAGGCAGTCTCTGAGAAGTTGATTCCCATCTTGAGGCAAAGCAACATGCTGCTGCCAAGTCAAGTTTATAAAGATCAGGGAATTCAAGGTAGCTTTGCTCTTGCAAGCATTCCAAACGTCAGCAGTCTGATTGCTCTATCTCAGGAACATCGAACGCCAGTTTATGCGTTAACCCCTGAACAGTTGGGTCAAACAGGAATTGTTTTGGAGCACAATCAAAAGAAACAGGAGGAGTTTAGACAAATTTTTTCAGATTTAGCAGACAAGATCATTGCACTAAGTTCCGAAAGCTCCACGTATGCAGTCAGCGCTTGACCAATTTCGCATCAGTATTGGTCGCGTCCGAGACCTAATTGCGCTTCATAACTCTGTCAAAGCTCAAGCTACTGGCGCACTTGATGTGTCAGATATGTTACGAGCTTCGCTGGTTTTTGCTGTGAGCGCGTTGGATTATTATGTGCATGAAGTTGTGACGCTGGGAATGTTGCAAATTCATCGAGGACAGCGTTCTGAACCAACAACTTCAGCATTCTCACGCTTTCAAGTGTCGTTGCGTGGCGCGCGTCAGGATCGACTAACCGCGATCGATATTGCCTCTTGGCTTGAAAATGAAATTCAACAAGCTCAAGGTTATGCGTTTCTCCAGCAATCCTATACGGTTTCAGCCTTGATCCCCGCATTATCCAACAGCATACTAGGTAGACTAAATAATACCTCTTGGTTAGAGGATGAGATCCGAGAACGTCTGAGATATCAGAGCTTTCAGCAAGCAGACAAAATTGCTGAGGCAATCAGATATATCTCAGACAAAAAACTGTGGGATGAGATGGCTATTCAGATGACTAAACCCGCAAAAGATATTAAGCAACAACTAACTTCGATCGTCGATCGGAGAAATAAAATTGCTCATGAAGCCGACATAGACCCAACTTTTAATATTGGAAGCCGATGGAATATCGATGATGTGCTTGTTGGTGATGCTGTTGACTTTATTGAAATGCTTGTTGGAAGCATTCATCAAGTGCTGTAGAAATAGCACACGGTACAAGCGAGCGTAATTTGCCCAGAGAAATAAACAAATCTTTACACTAAATGCAGACGCGATAAAATCAAACAGTCAGCTTTGTTACGTATGTCGTTGCTCCCATGAATTTAGAAGACAGAATTTCGGAGATTGCACCACCTCAACCTGCTCAGTTAGATTGTGTGGCGGCAGGTGGCAGCGATCTCACTCGCTTTGATTGGCGAGAAGCTTGGCATCCGATCGCTTATCTCGCAGATCTCGATCAAACAACGCCAACCCCGTTTACACTACTGGAACGCGATCTCGTCATCTGGTGGGATCGACACACTGAATCTTGGCGAGTGTTTGATGACCAATGCCCGCACCGTCTCGCGTCGCTTTCTCAAGGCAGAATTGCTGAAGACGGCTTGCTAGAGTGCCCCTATCACGGCTGGGCATTTGCAGGAGACGGACAGTGCGATCGCATTCCTCAACAAGCAGCAGACGGGGCGGCTCATCACTCTAAAAGAGCCTGTGTTGCCTCGCTGCCCACGGCTCTGCGTCAGGGGCTGCTCTTTGTCTACGCGGGTCAGCCAGAAAACGCTGAAAAAGTTACCGTTCCGATCATCGAAGCGCTCGAAGATCCCACTGGGTGGGTGTGTCTTAACACCTTTCGCGATTTGCCTTATGATGCGCTGACGTTATTAGAAAACGTACTTGACTCTAGTCATTTGCCCTTCACGCATCACAAATCAGTCGGCAATCGTGCCAACGCTGCCCCCGTTGAATTAGAGGTTGTTAAGTCCGATCGTCAGGGCTTTCAGGGCGTGTGGGCAGAAGGACCGCGCCGGGGCACGTTAGGACGGCAAGACACCACCTTTGTTGCTCCAAGCTTAATGTGGCATGACCTCACTTCAGAGCAGTTTGGCAGAACCCTTACGGTTGTCTACGCCACACCGACCCGTAAAGGAGAATGTCGCCTATTTGCGATTTTTCCGTTTAAATTTTCTTCAAAAATTCCAGCCTTCTTCATCAAACTCACGCCGCGCTGGTATTCTCATACCAAGCAAAACGCCATTCTTGAAGACGATCAAATCTTCCTGCACCTGCAAGAGCGCTATTTAGAACGTCAGGGCGGCAGTTCTAATTTTGCCAAAGCCTTTTATTTGCCCACGAGCGCCGATCGCTTTGTGACAGAGTTTCGGCAGTGGGTCAATCAATATCAGGCAGATCCGTTTTTGGGTGAAGCGTTGACTCCTGCTTTATCGCCAGCCCAACTGCTCGATCGCTACCACTCTCACACCCAAAATTGCGCCAGTTGTCGCACGGCCCTAAACAGAATTCAGCAGCTTCGCATCGCCTGTGTGGGCATTGGTGCGATCGTGCTAGCCACGATTCCGCTCTCAACGCTTTGGTTCGACCAGCCCTCTGCCCTGATTGAGACGGTGACAATAGTGCTAGCTGACATCATCTGGCTGTCGTTGGGTCGGCTTGAAAAGCGATTTTCTCAAGGGCAGACCGTGCCACCGCGCAACGTGGCAGAAAAGCGGCGATCGTCTGGCTCTTAAGCACCACTTTTGACCAAAACCTCGGAGGTTTAAGCCGCTCTGTCGGTCACGATGCTTGATTCTTGGTTAAGACCTCCGAGGTTTGCGTAAGTCCTAACTTTCTTAAAATCGCCAAAAACAACCCTCACCCTAGCCCTCTCCCCGAGGAGAGGGAACCAGAGATCAATTGAAGGCGTTGCTGAATGCAAGTATGAATCTGTCTATCGAGGCTGAATCCTTTCGCCCCCTAAGTCCCCCAATTTTGGGGGACTTTAAGATTCTGGTTCCCCTCAAACTTGGGGGGCTAGGGGGGCAATTCATATTTGCATTCAGCAACGCCCAATTGAAAACGCCTCTCCTCTGGGAGAGGCGTTGGGGTGAGGGTTATTGCCCCTCGCGGTTAGGCTACGCCCAGGTAGTCGGCTAAGGCTTCAGACCCGCCGATCAGCTTGCCATCAATAAACACTTGTGGCGCAGTGACGGCTCCGCTGATGGCTCGCAACGCTCTTAAATTGGCATCGCGACCTAAGACAATTTCTTCATAATCCATGCCGTGGTCGGTCAACATTGATTTGGCACGGGCGCAAAACGGGCATCCCACTTTCACAAACAGGGAAACGACTTTAGGCTTTTCGGCTTGCGCGTTGATGTAGGCAAGCATCGTGTCAGCATCCGACACTTTGAAGGGGTCGCCCGGTTCTTCTGGCTCGATAAACATTTTCTCGATCACACCATTTTTCACCAGCATCGAATAGCGCCACGATCGCTTTCCAAAACCTAGATCCGACTTTTCGACCAGCATCCCCATGCCTTCGCTAAACTCACCGTTGCCATCGGGAATCAGCGTGATGTTGTCAGATTCTTGGCTCTTTGCCCACTCGTTCATCACAAAGGTGTCATTAACTGACACGCAAAGAATTTCATCAACGCCATTGGCTTTAAACACTTTTGCTAACTCGTTATAGCCCGGTAAGTGAGTCGATGAGCAAGTGGGCGTGAAGGCACCAGGCAACGAAAAGACAACAACGGTCTTATCATTAAACAGATCTTGGGTGGTCAAATCGACCCAATGGTTATTTTGCCGGGTGTGAAACGTCACGTTAGGAACGTGCTGTCCTTCTCGGTTAGGCAACATAAAAATTAGCTCCTCAACAGTTACTAATAGAGCGTACTCGTAATGAGTATGAGTTGTCAAGCAAATGATAGGCAGTTTTTTTGGGCGTTGCTGAATGCAAGTATGAATCTGTCTATCGAGGCTGAATCCTTTCTCCCCCTAAATCCCCCAATTTTGGGGGACTTTAAGATTCTGGTTCCCCTCAGACTTGGGGGCTAGAGGGGGCAATTCATATTTGCATTCAGCAACGCCCTTTTTTGATCGTGTTTTGTCAATGATTCATTTGGCGGGGCTGAAGTCGCGCAGCATTTTTTTCAGTTCCATGCCGTGTAGCTCTTCTTGCCCAATCATGGTGCGCGCAAATTCTTCTAGATAAATGCTGGCATCTGACACGACTTCTAGCAGACTTTTGTATAGCCCTAAAGCCACCGTTTCGTGATTGAGGCTCTCTAGCAAAATGTCGTAGATCGAGTGTTCATAAGTCTCTTCGATCGGCGCAATTCGCAAACTTGGATGCCCCTCTAGCCCAGTGAGAATTTCTCCTGCTTGCTGGGCGTGCAGCAGCGATTCGGTGGCTTGGTCTTTTAGAAATTGCACGATCGGAATCCGATTAGGCCCCGTCACCATCAGCGAATAGTGAGTATATCGAACGACACCTGATAGTTCTGCCTCCATGATCGCATTCAGCAGTTTAGTCGCCGATTGAATGTCAAGCTCTCTCATCATAGTAAAACGCACTTAGAAATAATTAGTCAGAAATGGTTGATCGAGCTTTGCGAATCGGAAAAATTGCCCGACCTGCAAGGCTTTGAAAGTAGATGCTGCCGATCGTCATTAAGAATACGCCATAGCCGATCGCCTGCACCAAATATAAGCGCTGCGTGTAGCCAAACAGCGCATTGAGAATGATGCCAGGAAAGCGATCGTCAGGCAACACTTTGCTGGTATTCCAAACCATTGGCCCTAAGATGCAATCGCGGTCTTGAGGCTTGGCAAATCGCTCTTGAAAGAAACACAGCCCCGCCGATTTGCGATCTAACTGCGCCAGTGTTTGCATCGCAGTATCAAAGTGCCCCAATGAAGTGACGACTAAGCCCGACACGATCAGCAGCAGCAAGGCTCCCATCACCATAAAAAATAGCCGCAGATTGAGCTTAACGCCCCAGTTAAACAGCAAGGCTCCGATGCCCGCTGCGACTGCAATACCGCTCAGTGCGCCCAGCGCCGGAACTAAACCCTGCTGAAATTTTGCCGCGATAAACAGCACTGTTTCAAACCCTTCGCGCAAGACCGCAAAAAAAACCAGGGCAAAAATGCCCCAACCTGCCCCAGCTCGATTGCTGAGAGCAGACCCGATCGCGCCTTCGACGTTTTGCTTCATCATCCGGGCGTTTTGCGTCATCCAGACCAGCATCCAGCTCAAAAACCCGATCGCCATCAAGCTAAAAACGGCTTCTAGCAGTGGCTCGATCACCGGAGAATATTTTTGGTTGACGGTTCCTAAGTTGGCAATCAACCAACCAAACAACTGACCGATCACCGCACTTACAAATAGACCGATCGCAACCCCGCCATAAACCCACGAGTTTAAATCGCTCTGTTTAGCTTTTTTGAGATAAGCCAGCACAATGCCGACCACGAGGGCCGCCTCAACGCCCTCTCGGAGGGTAATCACAAAAGTGGGAATTGCAGAACTAAAGTCCATGAGTCGCTGTTAAAAGGTAGGGGGTGACTGAGAAATAGAGTGATGGCTAACAGTCATCACTCTGTCTGACAAATTCAGAGAATTATGTAGTCTTCTGAGCGGCTTGCTCGATCGTTTTAACTAGCTTAGTGACTTCATCA
>JAYVFW010000033.1:0-20190 GCA_043772715.1 Phormidesmis sp.
CTAACCCAGCATCGGTGATCCACACCAGTTCGCCGGGGGCAACCTCGCGCAAATAATCGGCTCCGATGATGTCTAAACCGCAAGTTTCAGACGCAAGAACGTAGCGAGGTGCGTCGTCGGGCGACTCTTGCGGCAGGGTGCCGATTACGAGGGGACGAATGCCATTGGGATCGCGAGTGCCGATCATCCCGTCTGGAGTGCCGATCACTAAACTAAAGGCTCCTTGACAGCGCTTAAAAGCGTGGGCGGCAGCTTCTACCCAAGGGCTGCCAGCGTTGACGGCTTCGGCGATCGCCCAGGCGATCGCTTCTGAATCGGTGGTGGTGAGAAAATTATGATTCTGCTCTAAGAGTTCTTCTCGCAGCGCTTGGGTGTTGACCAGATTGCCATTGTGAGCCAGTGCGATTTTGCCTAAGCGGGTTGGCACCACAGCGGGTTGAGCATTGACTGCGCGGCTAGACCCGGTGGTTGAATAACGAGTGTGTCCGATCGCCAGATTCCCAGTCAGTTCACTGAGAATCGTTTCGTTGAAGACTTGAGACACCAAACCCATTTCTTTGTGCAGGTGAACGGTGTCACCGTCAAAAGTGGCAATGCCTGCCGACTCTTGTCCCCGATGCTGGAGTGCATATAGCCCAAAATAGGCGAGATTGGCGACTTGCTCTCCGGGTGCATAAACCCCAAAGACTCCGCAAGCTTCTTCTGGCTTGTCAGCAGACAAGAGCGGGTCTACCCATCCATCAAATTGCTCAATCGAATCGGACAAAGTGTCATCAGGCATCATAGGTTTTGCTCAGAGCTTACTAAGGATTTTGTGACTGGTGAAGGGCAACTCGATGAATGGGAAGCTTAACTTGTCTTAATGTTTACTTAATAATCTCATAAATTTGATTCGATTTCTATTCAAAAAGAACGAAATTGCATTCTCACGATCGAATGAAGTCAATTTGCTAACCGCCGCTCGATCGCGTCTTGCCAATTGGCTTGCATCTCTGAAATCGTAGCGTCAATTAACCAGAGATGGTTGCTGGTTGAGATTCGCAGCGATCGACCCGCAACTTGACCAATTTTTTGCCAGTCTGCGCCGAGGTGCTTTTGTAGATGTGTCTCCCAGTCAGCTTGCTGCTCTCGCCCAACCGAGACAATAATGCGCGCGCCGCCTTCTGCAAATAGCAACTGATCCCACCGAGCCGGATGCGCGTCGAAGGTGATTTCTGCACCCTGCTGACCGCTGAGACACGACTCGGCAAGAGCGATCGCAAATCCGCCTTCGGCACAATCATGCGCCGATTTGATCCACCCTTGACGAATGCCATCTCGACACGCGGTTTGCACATTGCGTTCTAAATTAAAGTCGATTTTGGGAGGTTTTCCGGCGATCGTGCCGTGCAAAGTTGCTAGATATTCGGATGCGCCCAGAGTGACCGATTCAGAAACAGAATTCACACCCAATCCGAGCAGATAAATAATGTCTCCTTCAGTTTGCCAACCCTGACCTGCGATGCGACTGAGATCGGGAATTAACCCCACCATTCCCACCACTGGAGTCGGATAAATTGGGGCAGTGCCATCACTATCCAACGTCTCATTATAAAGAGAGACATTTCCGCCTGTGACGGGCGTGGCAAACTCGGTGCAGGCTTCGGCAAGACCTCGACAGGCTTCGGCGAGTTGCCAATAGCCGATCGGGTTTTCGGGGCTGCCAAAGTTGAGATTATCGGTAACGGCGATCGGGTCTGCACCGACGCAGCTTAGGTTACGGGCGGCTTCTGCAACGGCAGCTTTGGCTCCTTCGTAAGGGTGAAGATAGACATAGCGGGCATTGCAATCAACCGTGGCGGCAACGCCTTTGTTGAGCGACGACGGATCAGCCACAAAAGCGGAAGACGATGCATTCGCAAGCGGACGAACTCGCACCACGGCAGCATCGGCTCCACCGGGCAGCAGCACTGTGTTGTTTTGGACTTGGTGATCATATTGGCGATAGACCCAGCGTTTAGAAGCGATCGTCGGCACATCCAATAATTTCAACAGCACTTGATTCCAGGTGAGAAACCCGCTTGCGAGTTCGATGCCTTTTTCATTGCACGGGGGTAAGCGATCGCTGTTCCATTCCCAGGCTTGACGCGCATATTCTGGCGGCTCTGCCAGTAGCTCGTGGTGATAAATTGGCGTGTTGTCAGATAGCGCCGTTGCGGGAATTTCGGCGGCGATTTCACCTTTGAAGAGAATTCTGACGATCGATTCTTCAATCACCGTCCCGGCAACTACTGCCTGAAGTTCCCACCGTTTGAAAATGTCGATTAGTTCTTGTTCTCGCCCTTTTTGAGCCACAAACAGCATTCGTTCTTGAGATTCAGAAAGCAGATATTCGTAGGGCACCATGCCCGTTTCTCGTGCTGGGATCAGATCCAAATCCAACTCGATGCCCACGCCTCCCTTGGCTGCCATTTCAGAGGTTGAACAGGTCAACCCCGCCGCGCCCATATCTTGAGCGGCAACGACTGCGCCCGTTTTAAACGCTTCTAGACACGCTTCGATTAAGGATTTTTCTAGAAACGGATCGCCGACCTGCACAGCCGGACGATCGTCCATCGATCGATCGCTCAACTCGGCGCTGGCAAAACTGGCTCCACCCATGCCATCACGTCCCGTAGTCGAGCCGACATAGAGAACCGGATTGCCAATGCCTTTTGCCCCTGATTTGACGATTTCTGTCGTCTCCATTAACCCCAGTGCCATCACATTGACTAACGGGTTACCAGAATAGGCAGGGTCAAAATAAACTTCGCCGCCAACCGTGGGAACGCCGACACAGTTGCCATAGTGGGAAATGCCAGCCACTACGCCTGTGAAGATGCGGCGCGTTTTGGCATCGTCTAAAGAACCAAAGCGGAGGGAATTGAGCAGCGCGATCGGACGTGCCCCCATCGTAAAAATATCTCGCAAAATTCCGCCAACGCCTGTAGCAGCGCCTTGAAAGGGTTCAACGGCTGAAGGGTGATTGTGTGACTCAATCTTAAAAGCAAGCTGTAAGCCGTCTCCTAAATCGATCACTCCGGCATTTTCACCCGGCCCGACGAGAATCTTTTCGCCCTCGGTGGGAAACTGCTTGAGCAACGGACGAGAGTTTTTATAGCAGCAGTGTTCTGACCACATTACGCCAAACATTCCCAGTTCGGCTTTGTTAGGGTGACGACCTAGCCGTTGCACAATGTCTTCATACTCTTCGGGCTTAATGCCCTCAGCAGCAATCTCTTTAGCCGAAAAAGGAGCGGAGGCAATGACTGACATAGAATTCTGCACGATCGAGACAAGGTTTCATTCTATCGGTAATTTTGTTTGACTTTAGGTCGAAGCCGGAATCTCTGACGATCGGGCTGCATTGCTCGCCCCCTTCACTCGATCGTTCTAGAAACAATGCTCGGTTAACATAAAGCATGATGTATCTTCAGTACGTCTACAGTTCGTTCTATAACTCTCCACTGAGGAAATCATGCTAGATGAAGCAACCCTTGAACATCGTTTAGCAACGCTTGAACAAGAAGTCAACGATCTAAAACGTAAAGCTGCTAGAAACGTTCCTTCTGGCAACTGGCTCGACAAGTTGATTGGCTCAATCTCGGATGAATCTGCTTTTCTTGAAGCGTTGGAATATGGACGCTCTTTCCGTGAAGCAGATAGACCCGTCGATGAAAGTGACGAAGCGTGAGATATCTGCTCGACACTGACCACATTAGCTTTCTACAACGGCGATCGAGTTTAGAGTTTACAAACTTAACCGCTCGGATTTCTCAACACTCACCCGCAGATTTTGTTTTGTCTATAGTCAGCTTTCACGAGCAGGTTCTCGGTGCTCATACCTTTATCAATCGCGCTCAAACAAAATCTGACATCATTCGGGGCTACACATTACTACTAGAGACGCTTCAGGGCTTTTCAATCGCTCCCGTGCTTCTCTTAACCGCTGAAGCGATCGCAATTTTTGATGAATTCCGAGTTCAAAAGATCCGCGTATCGACAATGGACTTGCGAATAGCCGCGATCTCACTCTCACAAAATTTAGTGTTATTAACCCGAAATGTTAGCGATTTCAGCAAAGTGCCGGGGCTAGCAACAGAGGATTGGACAGTTTGACTCATCGGGCAAGGTTAAGATTCGGGGTCACGGGCGACAGTTTGTGGTTATTTGAGCGCGTAAGCAATTGAGCCAAAAATCCCATCAAACTTTTTCTTCGCACTCTCAAATTGAGGAACATCCCAATCAGGAGGCTGCGGCTTTTCAAGTTGTGTCTCATCTAAATAGACTGGATATCGAACTTCAATTTGCAGCGCTTCAACGCCCGGTAGTTGACCGTAATGTCCGGTGATGTAGCCTCCAGTAAAGACTTTATTTCTAACGGTTTGATAGCCAGCTTGGAGAAAATTTTGCTCGACGATCGCGATCAAAAATTCTGAAGACGTTTGCCCGTTGCGATTGCCCAAACACACCTGATCGGTGATCAGCCCTAAAAAGCTGTGGAGATCTAACAGATAGACTTTGCCAAAGCGATCGAGCTTTTCTTGCACAATCGCCGCTAGCCGATCGTGATAAGGCTCATAAAAGTCCCGAACTCGTGCCGCGATTTCTAGCTCACTGGGAATGGTTTGATAAATAGGTTGTCCAAACGCGGTTTTTTCAGGAATGACGGCTGTCCAGAAATTACCAAAAACCGATTCCTTGATCTGACGGTTTAAATCGACCACATATCGGCTATGAGTTGCTTGCAGAACCGTGATTCCAAAGGTAGGAAGTGCCGCATAAAGTCGATCGAGATGCCAATCTGTGTTGGGTAAAGCTTGCAGATGATCTGGCGTAAATTGGGCGGCGATCTCGCTCGGAACAAACATTCCACTGTGGGGAAGATTTGCCACGATCGGCACTTCTTGCCCTTGCGGTTCATAAAAGTTAAAAAGCTGCATTTGTAAGGATCGTGGATTAAATAACCTGTAAAAGTCTTCTGGTTTGTCATCGCCGCGACTTTTGCCCCCTAAATCCCCCAGAATGGGGGATTTTGAAACTAGAGTCTTGGCTCAAAGTCCCCCACTCGTGGGGGATTTAGGGGGCAAAAGTCGACTGAAACGCAGCGACAAAGACTGGTGTACACCGTAGCTCTTGAAGGAGAGGGCTAGGGTGAGGGCGAGAAGTTGCACCTTAATAAATTCACGTTCCTAAGTATTGAGCGATCGCTGCTCCTGAATCCAACTCCGAAAGACCGTCAGCGCTTGGGCTAACCCAATCTTATCGCTCTGATCTAAAAACTCTAAGACTCGTTTTGCAGGCAGAAACGGAAACGTAGGACTGTTTAAACACTGAACATATTGACCGTTTTGCAATTGGTAGATCAGCAAGTTGCCTTTAAGGACGTTATCGCCGATCGTCGTCCAATATTGCCAAACTTCGGGCAGCCCCAACGCCGCATAAATCGCAAATCTGTTTAACGAACTTTTGGTAATCGCCACTTCAACTGCGATATCAGGCGGCGGAGTTTGATTTAAGTCGAGTTCTGCTCGATTTGGGAGCCGGATTTTCTCAGTCAGATAATAAGACGCATCGGGTTGAGCCACACAGCCTAAATCGGCACGTTTTAGCAAAACTGACCCGATCGCATTGATCTGCATCTCCATCTCATCGGCAACCACAAGCATCAGAGACTCAATCAGACGACTACAGCGCTCGTGTTCTTCAAGTGGGGTCATCATTTCGAGCTTGCCGCGATCGTAAGTGAGTCGAGCCGTCCGATTTTGCCCCAACTCGTCTAGCAAAGTCTCAAACTGCTGCCAACTGACCCCCGGTAGCACAATTCTTTTTTCAGTTGGGGCGGGTTTTTTCGCCATTGATCAATCCTTCGGCTGTGTTTCTAAATTTTACTGCGGTTGATCAACCTTGAGAGTGTGAAGTTTTTCTAGAAATGAGGATGCAGAGCGCGATCGTGCGGATAGGGTAATGGCACTTGACCCGATCGTAATGAATCAAAACTTTCTTAAACAACATTCCACTCTTTTAAGGCGAACTTGGCGATATTTCGTCGCGCCTATTCTGATCACCACAATCCTGCTTGGAATTGGCTACGTCACTCCCAGAAAATGGGGAACTTCTTCGCAAAGTTGTCAAAATCAACCGTTCAAAATCTATGTTGCAGGCGACTCGATGCACGTTAACTTGATTCTCCCAGTGCAGAATCAAGCCTTTGATTGGAGCCAGTTTCTCTCGATTGATCAAATTGGACGAGACGCTCAACAGCGCTATCGATATCTCAAATTTGGGTGGGGCGATCGCGACTTTTATATGAATACGCCAAGCTGGTCAGAGATGAAAATTTCCAATGTTCTCAGAAGCTTATTCATGCCCGGAAACCCGACCGCTTTGTATGTTGAAGGCGATGCAGAATTGCCCAACGAACCGAACGTTGAACTGAAATGTGTGGGAGTCAGCCAACAAGACTATTTGCAATTAGTTGCTTTTATTAAAGCGTCGTTTCAGCAAACTAATCACGGGCAACCGATTCGTATTCAAGACTCGGCGATCGCCACGAGTGGATTTTATGAAGCTACTGGACACTATTCGATCTTGCGAACCTGCAACACTTGGGCGGCAGATGGCTTAGACAGCGCAAATATCCAAACCCCCATCTGGTCAGGACTCGCCTCTGCTGTCATGAGGCAAATTCCCAAATAGCTGCGAATGTAACGCCCTTCAGTAACAGTGCTGGACTTCAAT
The DNA here is from genome assembly GCA_043772715.1 of Phormidesmis sp. Classification (GTDB taxonomy): domain Bacteria; phylum Cyanobacteriota; class Cyanobacteriia; order Leptolyngbyales; family Leptolyngbyaceae; genus Phormidesmis_A. Next base: position 6,760 of record JAYVFW010000033.1, read on the forward strand.
ATAGAGTATGTTGAAAAACGGCAAGGTATCTTTCAGCCAGCCTCAGAAGGATCTATTCTTCTGAATACAGACTCAACACATCGCCAATGCGTTTCTCGAAAATTTTGATTGCCAATCGGGGGGAGATCGCCCTACGAATTCTTCGCACCTGTGAAGAGATGGGGATCGCCACCGTTGCGGTTCATTCCACGATCGATCGCCATTCGCTGCACGTGCAGCTAGCCGACGAAGCTGTTTGCATTGGTGAACCCGCCAGCAGCAAAAGCTATCTCAACATTCCCAATATCATTGCTGCCGCACTGACCCGCAATGCGATCGCGATTCACCCCGGCTATGGCTTTTTGGCGGAGAACGCACGATTTGCGGAGATCTGCGCCGATCATCAAATCGTTTTTATTGGCCCTTCTCCCGACTCGATTCGATCGATGGGTGACAAAGCGACGGCAAAAAAAACGATGCAGCAAGTCGGCGTACCCACTGTTCCGGGTAGTAAAGGCTTGGTGCAAGATGAAGCGGAAGCTAGAGCGATCGCGCGATCGATGGGCTATCCCGTGATCATCAAAGCGACAGCGGGTGGCGGCGGACGCGGAATGCGGCTCGTGACAGCAGATGAGGATCTCGGCAGACTCTACATGGCAGCGCAAGGGGAAGCCGAAGCCGTTTTTGGCAATGGCGGTGTCTATGTCGAGAAATATGTCCAAAACCCGCGCCACATTGAGTTTCAGATTTTGGCAGACAGTCACGGCAACGTGATTCACCTCGGCGAACGAGAGTGTTCGATTCAGCGTCGTCACCAAAAGCTGTTGGAAGAAGCGCCCAGTTCTGCTTTGACCCCAACGTTGCGAAAAAAAATGGGTAGGGCAGCCGTGCTTGCCGCCAAGTCAATTAATTATGTCGGGGCGGGAACAGTTGAATTTTTGCTCGACCAGTCTGGCGATTTCTACTTTATGGAGATGAACACCCGCATTCAAGTCGAACATCCCGTAACCGAAATGATCACAGGCATTGATCTGATCGCCGAGCAGATCCGCATTGCTCAGGGTGAAAAACTCAGCTTGACTCAAAACCAAGTGGTTCTGCGAGGGCACTCGATCGAGTGTCGAGTTAATGCCGAAGATCCCGATTTTAACTTCCGCCCCAGCCCCGGACGCATTAGTGGCTACTTGCCTCCCAGTGGCCCCGGTGTGCGGATGGATTCTCACGTCTACACCGACTATGAGATTCCGCCCTATTATGACTCGCTGATCGGCAAACTGATTGTCTGGGCCAGCGATCGACCCTCGGCAATCCGCCGCATGAAGCGGGCACTGCGCGAATGTGCGATTACGGGGTTGCCGACGACGATCGCGTTTCACCAAAAAATTCTAGACACGCCAGAGTTTCTGAGAGGCGAAATTTACACCAACTTTATTGAGAAGGTGATGATGCCCAAAGACTAGAGAGGATTTCGGCGTTGCTGAATGATGCTATGAATCTGTCTATCGGGGCTGAATCCTTTCGCCCCCTAAATCCCCCAATTTTGGGGGACTTTAAGATTCTGGTTCCGCTCAAACTTGGGGGCTAGGGGGGCAATTCATATTTGCATTCAGCAACGCCAGGATTTTTTTAATTGAGCATCATCGTCAATAACCCTTGCTGCCCCAGCAAAATCTCTCGTGCCAAGCTAAACAACCCTACCCAGACGATCGGCGTAATATCGACACCGCCCACGGGTGCAATCAGCTTTCTCGTCACCACCAAAAAAGGTTCGGTCGGAATTGCCACCAAGCTGAAGGGGAATTTGTTTAACGCTACCTGCGGATACCAGGACAAAACGATGCGAATGATAAACAGAAAAATCATCAAACCGAGCAAGATGCTCAGAGTCAACGAGACAACAGTAGAAGAAATCATGAGGCGTTAGTCAAGAGTTTGAAGCTTTGTAAACAAATCTTAGCTAATTCTCATTTTAGCGCTCGCAGGTTCTTAATTAACGTCAGTTTGACAGAAGTGGTTCGTTGGGGTTGTGAATTCGGGAGAGCTACCTAAATCCCCCATTCTGGGGGACTTCAGATCAAAATTTCCGGTTGAAAGTCCCCCAGAATGGGGGATTTAGGGGGCAGAAGCCGCTGACAACGAAGCGAAAAACTCATCGAACTGACGTTTACTTAGCGCCAGAATTTTGGACGATCGAAATTCGATTTCTCTAAGATCTATGCAACTGTGTGACAAACCATTAAAATTATGAACAATTGCTTGTTGTAGATAGAGGACATTGAGACTTATGACACCTTCTTTAACAAATTTCTTGTTGAGCTTGCTGGCAGGTGCCGTAGTTGTGCTAGTTCCAGCCACGATCGGACTGATCTTTATCAGCCAAAAAGATAAAATTCAGCGCTCTTAATGTCAGCATTTGTGATCTAACATTCTTCTGGTCATAGCAAAACACCAGTAATTCTTTAAAACCTTGGTTTTAGCAAGGCAGTGGCTAAATTTAGGTCGCGCTACCCGCTAAAACTGAGGTTTTTGCTTTGAGGTGCAAAATTTAGGCTTCAATAAAGCATTAGAAAGCAATTGAGTAGGTCTGAAGGAATTTGTGCTTGTTAGAGTAGAGATCTTAGGCATAACTCGCTAACATAAGACTTACCTAGGAGACAGGGAATGGTTAACTTTCAGTTCAATCTAGCTAGTATTGCCGGAATCATTCTTGCCGTTGGCGGGGCAGGGCTTTATGCCGTGCGATCGTTCCGACCTGAGTTATCCAGAGATTCCGATATTTTCTTTTCTGCCGTCGGCTTGCTGTGCGGCTTGATTTTAATTTTTTATGGCTGGCGCTTTGACCCGATTATGCAGTTTGGTCAAGTGCTGCTGACGGGCGCTTCTGTCTTTTTCGTGGTTGAAAATCTGCGCCTTCGCAAAGTTTCGACCGAGCAAGCAAAGCGCAACACACCGATCGTAGACTCTGACCGCCCGGTTAGTTCTCGCTATCGTCAGAGCGCTGAGTTTGAAGATCAAGAAGTGATCGACGATCGCGTCCGTCGTCCTCGAATTCAGGGCACCAAAGACACGCGACAGACTCGTGATGATTATGATTCGGGCCGTCGTCCCTCAAGTCGTCCTCGTGACGAGCGACTCAATCCATCTGATAAGACTCGCCGCCCTCGTTCTCGTCAAGATTATCCCGTGATTGACGCGACGGTTGATAACGAGTTTGACGATCGCGACCGCGATCGCAATAATGCCCCGCGCTCAAGCAATCCATCTCAAGGTTCTAAACCCAGACGACCTCGCCCCACAGACGAAGAAGCCACCAACCGCCGCAGAAATGCTGAAGAGCCACCCTCCGATTATGTAGACTATCGTCCGGTCGAGCCAAATGACAACGAGAATGATAACTGGGGAGAATCCTAACCTTCTGGTTTGTTTAAGCTAGATTGCGGCGATCTTTGATCTCACCTGTCTTGATCCCTCCATTGCTTCCTGTCGTCAGAGAAGTTGGGGGGATTCGTTGTGGAATGGCTTTGCTAAATGTTGCAATGTGAAAAATGTGGTACGTTCGGGGATTAGTTTCATGGCTTGGCTGTTTCTGTTGGGTTCGCTGGCGGCTTGTAGCCCGACTGGAGTTCCGATCGGGTCAACCTCGCTTAACAGCCGCCAAAACGATGAGCAACCAACTCTCAGTGGCGATGGGCGGATTTTGGCATTTGTGTCGAGCCGTGAAGGAAGTCGCAACATTTTGCTCTATAACTTAGAGCAGCGACAGTTTATCAACCTCCAACGCCTCAATCGCCCTAATGCGATCGCCGAAAACCCCAGCCTCAGCTACACGGGTCGCTACCTGGCTTATATTGCCAGCGATCGCGGCATTCCTGAAATTCGGCTTTACGATCGCGCCACTCAACAGTCGCAGGTGTTAATGTCTGCCTATCAAGGGTGGCTGCGTCGTCCGAGCATCAGCCCTGATGGGCGCTATGTGACCTTTGAGAGCAGCACTCGCGGACAGTGGGATATTGAAGTGCTGGATCGCGGTGCCTTTGTGGAGTTAGACCTCCCCAACGATCGTCCCAATACTGCGCCCACAACTGCCCCATAATTAGGTTTTGTGTCTAAGCATTTTGTCTTTTTTGGGTTGGTTACTACGATCGCCACATTGCTGAATGGCTGTGTGGGAGTGACGTTGCTGCCGTTCCCGTTTGATCCGGGCGGGCGCAGTTTGAATAGTCCGTTTTCAGACCTCTCGCCTCGCATGGCGGGTCGCTATATTGTGTTTGCGTCCGATCGGCGCGGCACTCAAGATATTTATTTATATGACACGATTGAACAGCGTTTATTAAACTTGCCGGGACTCAACTCTTTAGATTTGATGGCATCAAGTCCGGCGGTGTCAGACAATGGGCGATTTATTGTGTTTGCAGGCAGCCGCCAGGGAATAACGGGGATTTATTTATACGATCGAGACTTTCGTCAGTTGCGTAACCTAACCGAAAATATTCGGGCAGAAGTGAGAAACCCCACCATTAGCGCTGATGGAGCGACGATCGCCTTCGAGTCTAATGCTAGAGGACAGTGGGATATTTTGCTCTACAATCGTGCCGGACAGCCGTTAGAAGTGCCCACCGATCCCCGCTGACGTTATCGTAAGCCGAGCCAGGTAAAGAAATCTTGACGGGTGAAAAATTCGAGAATCAATAGGCTGACAAAGCCAATCATGGCAAAGCGCCCGTTGATTTGTTCTGCATAAGCTGTCCAGCCAAAGGCGGGTTGGGGCTGATTGGGGGTTTCTGCGATCGTTTCTGGCGTTGGGGATTGAGACATCACTAATAGTTGAGAAAGTTGACTGAGGCAGAAAGTTAGGCTTAAGGGCGTTTTGATTCTGTTTGGAATGCTTGGACAGATTCGATCAACGATCGTACCTGCTTTGCTCCTTCAGAAGGCTCAAATTTTGCTGGGAGTTTGCCGTGACCGAGCATTCGCAGCCCTAACGGGACAAGGCTCATCAGTCCTTTAAGATCTTTAAGGTTATTGCCAACAACTTGTAAGCCAAACTGCCGTTCATCGATCCAGCCGCCTTGTTTGACGAGATCAATTAGGACTTTACGGTGACGAATCGATCGGCTCTTCTGCCCATCTTGACGCGCTAAAATCTGATTCTTAATTTTGCCAATTTGATCCATCGGGGCGACTTCCATCGGGCAAACGCTATTGCAGAAATAGCAGCGAGTGCAGCCCCAAACGCCCTCAGTGCCCTGGTTATATTTTTCGAGTCGGGCATCGGTGCGATCGTCGCGAGAGTCGGCAACCATGCGATAAGCCTTGGCTAAGGCGTGAGGGCCGACAAACTCAGGGTTAACCTCACGAGCGTTGCACTCAGAATAACAAGCGCCGCACATAATGCAGTTTCCAGTTTGGTTAAGCTGCGATCGCTCGGCTGGCATTTGCAAAAATTCTCGCTCTGGCACCTGTCGCGCTGCCGTGCTGACATAGGGATCGACCGCTTTGAGATTTGCCCAAAAGCCTTGCATATCGACCACCAAATCTTTAATCACGGGCATATTGCCCATCGGCGCGATCGTAATTTCTGGAATCTGATTAGTGGCTTCGGCTGAACTTGCAGAAAAGCGAGCGATTTCGCTGCCTACATTTTCTTTGCAGGCTAGCGTCGATCGACCATTAATTCGCATTGAGCAACTGCCACAAATGGTGTTGCGACAATTTTTTCTAAAGGCAAGTGTGCCATCTTGCTGCCATTTAATCTGATTAAGACAATCCAGGATTGTGGCGCTTAATTCTATGTCGAGCGGGTAGGACTCAATTCTCGGTGAAGAATTTTGGTCTTGGCGAACAATCTTAAAAACAACTTGCATTCTAGAAACCAAAAAACTGCAACTTTAAGGATCTGAGCGATGCGGAGCTAGGGCAACTCTAGCGGCAAGAAGACACTACTTTGTGAATTAGCCATTTCTAAAGTTAATAGTTTGTTACGAAGAATCTGCCTCTTGACTGACAATCGTTGGTTGATAATTAACAAAAAGCAGCCTTTTCCAGACGCTTTAGTTTAGCATTTTGCCTAAATTGATTAGAACAATTTGAGAAAGTCAGACCCGTTGCTTTTGAAGATGCACAAAATTAAGCTTTAGCAGCGCGGCGTTTAAGCCACTTGTTTCGCTATAAGCGCTGATGAAATATCAGCCAATTCCATTAGACCCCGATCGAGAAAAGCTAATTGAAACGATTAATGCGTAATAATTTAGGCAAAAATATTGTGCAGATAGAGCAGATTAGAGATATATTTTATTAGGTCAAACATTCAACATTGACTCTATTTACCATTTCAGAAATCTAGGGATATTCTGTAGCAGATGACTGAAACTGCAACTGCCCCTTTAACAGGGAAGGCGTTACTTCAAAAAGTAAAAGAACTGTCACACTTGCCGCGCCGAGAAACTGCAAAGCGCTGTGGCTACTCCACCGTAACTAAGAATAGTCAAACTCGCGTTAATCTGACAGATTTCTATGATGCTCTTCTGGTCGCAAGAGGCATTCCTCTGAGTCCAGAGGGGTCAAAAGATGGTCGAGGGCGCGAACCGACCTATCGGGTAAGTGTGCATCAAAATGGTCAAATTGTGATCGGGGCAGCCTACACCAAAGCAATGGGCTTAAAGCCAGGAGACGAGTTTGAGATTAAGCTGGGTTATAAGCATATTCACTTGATTCAGATCGATGCTGATAAGAGTGATAAAAACGGTTCCAACGGGGCTGAAGAAGCGGAATAACCTCCTTAAAAAGACGATCGCGATCGCATTAAAAGACTTCATTTTTTAGCTTGTTTTATGCCTACTTTTGATCATGTTCACCCGTTTTTTGCATTTTTTGCGGAAGCTTCGGTGCTAATTAAAGTAGGTGTTTTTTTTGCCGTATGGGTGGCAATTTGGCTACCAGTTGCGATTCCATTAGCGATCGCCCTCCAGTGGCATCCCTTCAAGCCTTTAGAAATTCGTCAAAAGCTGCCGCTCGTTGCTTCACTTTATCTGCTGGCTCCGATCGTGCTTTGGGCAGCCGCTTGGGTTCAAAATGTTCCCTTTACTAGCTACGGGCTGTCTGGACTGGAGGATCTCGGATCGGTCGGTCGAGGGTTGGCGCTGGGCACGATCGGGATAATCGTCCTTTTTGGCGTTCAAACTCTATTGGGCTGGGTCGAGTGGAAATCAGAGAACTGGCAGCAGTTGCGATCGGTGCTGCTGCCAACTTTGTTTTTAGGACTTTGGATTGGTATTACCGAAGAACTAATTTTTCGAGGATTTGTGCTGGGTCAATTAGAGCAGACTTATGGTTTGTGGAGTGGCGCGATCGCCTCCAGTCTGATTTTTGCCCTACTTCATCTGGTTTGGGAAGGCTCAGAAAACATTCCTCAACTACCAGGGCTGTGGCTGATGGGCATGGTGCTTTGTTTAGCACGGGAAGTTGATCACAACCATCTGGGGCTAGCCTGGGGTCTCCATGCGGGCTGGGTTTTTGGCATGGCAAGCCTCGATTCAGCCAATCTGATCAGCTACACAGGGCGGGCATCTCACTGGCTAACGGGCTTAAAAGAAAAGCCCCTGGCAGGGGCGATGGGACTACTCTTTTTGCTGACCACGGCTGGAGCGCTGTGGACAATGAATTTGTGACTGGTTCAAAACTTAAAAGCCGCCCAGTCTGACTCGCGATAATAGTGAGTCATATTGTCAAACTTGTGAAGCTCTGCCCGATAAACGCAAAACGCTTGAGGTTGACCATCTACCCACTGCTGATTTAGTTCATCTAAGATTTGACCCAGACGATCGGAGTCTGCCGCTGCCGAAAGATCACCAAAATAGCCCAGCGTAATGTGCGGCGTAAAATAATATTGCTGCTCAATGCCGATCGCGATCACATCGGGATTTTGGTAAATCGCTCGTCGCAGTTTCAGCGCTCGCTCATAAGACTCCTCATCAGTGGGAGCCAGACACAGCGCGATCGCGCGAGGCATCACCATTAACCCCAAGGCTTGAAAGCGAATGGGTCTATTTTGAGAAAGCGGTTGACTCTGTTTAAAGCTGTGGGCAATGCGATCGCGCAACTGAGCTTCAAAGTCAGGATTTTCGCTAGCATGACGATAAGCGCTATCCCAAATCAAATCTGCCACTGTCATGTGAAAGCTTTTGGGCGGCACCGGGAGCAGCAGATTTTCGCCTAGCTGCTGCACTAACTGCGCTTGAAAAGCAGACAGGCGATCGTAAAGAGCAGCATTTTCGTGATCGGCTGCTCCACACGGAGTCACCACGCTGTAACCCGGAAACTCGGTCGTCTGCCACCCGTGATCTGGGTGATATTGAAACTTGGGCGACTCTTGAATGTGCTGCACCTGTGACCTGTAGGTGTCTGGGAGCGTCATCCGCATCACCCGATTGAGGTAGGTCTGATAGTTTTCGTCCAATCTCGATCGCCTCGCGCTGTAAATCGACAGTTTAAAAGTCCACCCTTAATCTAACGGCAAAGTGCCGCTTTGCTCAGGGAGATCTCAGCATTCCTGCCCAACTCCTGTGGAGTGGGGATCAGCTTAAAAAATCTTTAAGCATCGAACTGCTGGACGCTGGACACTGTTCAGTCTAAAGTCTAAAGTCTCACGTCTAAAACTGGTGTATGGCAATTTACGTTTATTGGGGAGAAGATAGTTTCGCGATCGCCCAAGCCGTCAAAACACTACAGAAAAAGACGCTTGACCCCACTTGGGAAAGCTTTAACATTGACAAGATTTCTCCTGACCAGCCTGACGCGGTGATTCAAGGACTCAATCAGGCAATGACTCCCCCGTTTGGAGGCGGCGATCGCTTTGTGTGGCTAGTCGAGACAACGCTGGCTCAACGTTGTTCAGAAAGCCTGCTGGCAGAGCTAGAACGAACGCTGCCATCGATTCTCAAGACAACGACTCTAGTGTTGACCAGTTCGAGCAAGCCGGATGGACGGCTAAAATCTACAAAACTGCTGCAAAAATACGCCTCGATTCAAGAATTCTCGCCGATCCCGCCTTGGAAAACTGACTTATTGATTAAGCAAGTGCAGCAAGTGGCTAGAGAATTAGAAGTCAAGCTAACCGCAGACAGTGCTGAATTTTTAGCCGAGGCGATCGGCAACAACACGCGGCAACTCTATAGTGATTTAGAAAAAATTCGACTCTTGGGCGGCGAGTCAAAAAAGCCTTTAACCGTGGACGCGATCGCGCCTTTGATCACCGCTAGCACTCAAAACAGCTTGCAGCTAGTGGCGGCAATTCTCGAAGGCAAGACCGATCGCGCGTTGGAACTAGTCACAGAGTTGCTGCGTCAAAATGAACCTGCCCTCAAAATTTTGGCAACTCTGATCGGGCAGTTTCGACAGCGTTTGTGGATTAAAGTCATGCTGGAGTCAGGAGAACGAGACGATCGCACGATCGCGCAAGCCGCCGAACTCAACAATCCTAAAAAGCTTTACTTTCTGCAAAAAGAACTTGCCAAAATTTCGGTGACTCAACTGCAACAGACGCTACCATTACTGCTTGAATTAGAATTTAGCCTTAAACGGGGAGCAGAAGAAATTTTGACCTTGCAAACCAAAGCGATCGAGCTTTGTCAACTTTTCAAGACCTGAATTCCTCTGAGGTTTAAAGTTCTACGGTGATTAAATTCAAAACCTCGTAATTTTGTGGAACTTCTTCCCCATAAAATAATTCATGATTATTAAAGCGCCCTCGTGTGCTAGTTTTCGGAGTGTCACACTATATTTATGATGAACATCGCCTTTCATTTACCGTCTCGCTTAAACAAAATGCTAGCTCGATCGCTGACGTTGGGCACTCTTTCTGCTCTAGGTGTTCTCTTGGGTCTGACCCCAAATCTGTCTGGGCAGACCGCTCATCTGTTTGATTCTGCTGCCTACGCTCAGTCTCAAGAGCCGACCTTCACGCGCTATGTCAGAGCCGCCTACGAGCTAGAAATCACCCGCAGACCCCTTGATGAAGAGGTCAAGAAACTAACAGGCGGCAATGCACCCAGCAATGTTTGCAGCAAGGTTGACCAGGTTCAAGCCAATGTGCGCGATCGGGTCAGAGACATCTGTGCTGGGTTTGCTGCTCAGAGACGGGCGATCGTTTATGACAAATACAAGCTCAGTCAATCCGAGTTCAACGGCTTTCAACGACAAATGCTAGATGCGTCAACTCGCTCTGAAATGGAAGGAAAAGTCAATGCCGAGCTAAAGCGTTTAGGTTTGATCAAATAGACGGCTGCTGGGTGAACTGAATAAATCGGCAGGTGGAGCCGTCTTAAGACTGGTGCAGCTATAGTTACCAGACTGTAGTAACGCCAAACGATCTGACAAGGCAGACGTAACCTGCCCTCTATGCAGGATATTGTAGAAGGTAGTTATCGCTTGCCTTAGGAAGATGAGGTAGTTCACACAGACGGCACGTCATGCAGTTTTTCTGAATCTACCCGCTCTTACAAAGCGCCCTCTGGGTGAGCAGAGTCCAGTCATGACAGAGACTATTTATGGGACGTTATGTAGAGGCTGACCCCTATCCCTATCCCTTTAACGGGGATTTGCGTCCAGACAACACAGTGATTCTAGTGATCGATATGCAGACCGATTTTTGTGGAATCGGGGGCTATGTCGATCGCATGGGCTATGATCTATCGCTGACACGAACCCCGATCGCGCCCATCAAACATCTGCTCTCGGTGGCTCGTGCCCAAGGCTTTCACATTATGCACACCCGCGAGGGACACCGACCCGACTTGTCTGACCTGCCCGAAAACAAACAGTGGCGCAGTCAGCAAATCGGCGCTGGCATTGGCGATCTGGGCCCGTGCGGCAAGATTTTAGTTCGGGGTGAACCGGGTTGGGAGATCATTCCTGATCTGGTTCCATTGCCGGGAGAAGCCGTGATCGATAAGCCCGGAAAAGGCTCGTTTTATGCCACCGATCTCGATTTGTTGCTCAAGCGTAAAGGCATTCAAAATATCGTGCTGACGGGAATCACAACCGATGTTTGTGTGCATACAACGATGCGCGATGCCAACGATCGCGGCTATGAATGTCTCTTGCTGTCAGACTGCACAGGCGCAACTGACTATGACAATCATTTAGCTGCCTTAAAAATGGTGAAGATGCAAGGCGGCGTATTTGGTGCGATCGCCGATTCAGTCGCGCTGATCAAGACAATCACTCAACAGAATTAGTCTTTCTAGAGACGCTACTAGCCGTATTTTGGAGACTCACAAACAACTTTTGGTTACGCTTCAAGCATTCAAAGAAGCGACAGAACAAAGTTATTCTGAGAATGAATGCTCGATCGTCGAATTCTTTTCTCCCTAATCTGATATGTCAATGCTGATTGCTGAAAATGTTCATAAGTGGTACGGCAAATTTCAGGTTTTGCGCGGCGTGAGTTTGACGGTTAATCCAGGCGAAGTCGTCGTGATTATGGGACCTTCTGGCTCTGGAAAATCCACGTTTATTCGCACGTTTAATGCGCTAGAAGACTATCAGCAAGGACGAATCGTAATCGACGGCACTGAGCTATCTGACGATCTGCGAAACATTGACAAGATTCGTCAAGAAGTGGGCATGGTGTTTCAGCAGTTTAATTTGTTTCCTCATTTGACGGTGCTGCAAAACGTTACCCTTGCCCCAACTTGGGTGCGTCAATGGAGCAAGGCAAAAGCTGAAGAAGTGGCGTTACAACTCTTGGAGCGAGTTGGCATTCTTGAACAGGCTCAAAAATATCCGGGTCAGCTATCGGGTGGGCAGCAGCAGCGAGTCGCGATCGCCCGTGCCCTGGCAATGCAGCCCAAAATCATGCTGTTTGACGAACCGACTTCTGCCCTCGACCCCGAAATGGTGCGCGAAGTGTTGGATGTGATGCGATCGCTGGCGGAATCGGGGATGACGATGATTGTCGTCACTCACGAAGTTGGGTTTGCGCGAGAAGTTGCTGATCGGATCATTTTGATGGATGAAGGCTTGTTAGTTGAAGCGGCAAGCCCGATCAACTTCTTCCAACATCCTAAAGAAGAACGCACCCGAAAGTTTCTGGCTCAAATTCTTTGACTTCACACCACTACGATTGTGTTTTGTTGAATTTCGTTATAGGCTTCACAAGTCATTACAGAAGTTCACACTTCGTAAACTGAGTTGAGGCACTATAAACATGAAAGCTTTCGCTTTAATGAAAACGCTGAGTCTTGCTGGGTTCTTGAGCTTAGGTGCGATCGTGATTTCGACTGCAAGCCAAGCTGCTGATATGCCAATGGCGACTCCGACCAGTCTGCCAGCAACTCCGCCAGCAACAAAGACTGCTCCTCTTGAACCCGTCTCTAGCCCCGCGCCGATGGCGGCTCCGGGAGCGATGATGGCTTCCGAAAAAACGATCGTTGAAATCGCATCGACCAACGGTTCGTTTAAAACTTTGACAGCGGCTCTTAAGGCGGCTGGTTTAGTTAAAACCTTATCGGGTTCTGGCCCATTCACCGTGTTTGCTCCTACCGATGCCGCATTTGCTGCGCTTCCTAAAGGCACGGTTGAGAAACTTCTCAGGCCTGAAAACAAAGCGCTGCTAGTTAAAATTCTGACTTACCATGTCGTTTCGGGGGAGGTGCTTTCTACCAATCTCAAGTCAGGAAAAGTCAAGACCGTTGAAGGCAGCCCTGTAATGGTCAAGGTTGGCACCCGTGGCGTGATGGTCAACAATGCGAACGTTGTTAAAGCAGACATCAAAGCCAGCAATGGGGTCATTCACGTAATCGATAAAGTGATTTTGCCATCGGCTAGAGCTAAATAGTCATCAGCTAAATCTGAATCGCCCGTAGAGACGTTAGGTTAAACATTTCAGCGGGCGATCGCTGCACTAATGCGTCAGATGTAATTAACGTGAATTCGATGAAGCTTTTCGCTGCGGTTGCCAATCCGGGTTGCCCCCTAAATCCCCCAATTCTGGGGGACTTCAAGCCCAGAATTTAGGTTCAAAGTCCCCCAACTTTGGGGGATTTGGGGGGCTGAAGTGCTGAATAACGAAGCGAGAGAACTCATCGAACTGACGTTAATTAGCCTTGGGTGCGACGAACGTGATCCATAATGCGCTGCTTGCGTTCTAGCGATCGCGGCGACAAATCCTTGCTAAAGTCTCCAACACTACGGGAGATATGCTCCATAATTCTCTTCTTACGATCGTCTGCGTTAGCCATAGTTAACCTGAAGGAGTATCCGTACTACTTCAATTCTAAAGTGATTAACTCATTTAAGGCTTTCCTGCGATACCGAGAATTCATTATTTTATCTTTATCTAAACGGCGGTGAGAGCAGCAATCCGCCTTTTGTTGAGAGGTTATTTTGTCCGCGTGGCAGATTTAATTTGGTTTTAGCACCGAGGTTACGATCGTAGATCTCCCCATAGTTTCC
>JAYVFW010000034.1:0-6309 GCA_043772715.1 Phormidesmis sp.
ACCGGTTAATTCTGCAATTTGGGTGATTGTGCCTGCCGCATTGACCCGCAACAGCAGCCCAGTTGCTTCAACGACATCGGTAGAGAGGGTGACAATATAATCTCCATCACTCACCGCCACCCCAAATGGGGCACCTGCATCGCCGCTCAACTCAGAAAGATCGGCGATCGTATTCACAGTCCCGTTGGGCTTGACGCGCACTAGATGGTGATTGGGAAAATAGTCAGAGGTGGTTACTATCAAGTCAGTGTCGTGGGTGGCGATTCCAAACGGGATTCCTAAGTTCAATTTCTGTAAATCGACTAAAGGAGCGATCGTGCCCTGCGGACTGATTTGCAGCACTTCTCCATCAAGCGTTGGCACCATAAATCCTAGTGGAGTAACCGCAACGCCTTGCAGAGTGTAGAGGTTTAAACCTTGAGCGATCGTTGAAATGTTCAGATCTTTCTGAAGAGTGGATGACACTTGATTTTAGTTCTCTCACCTAATTTTTTCAGAGATTACAGTTTTCAGGGAACTTTTGCTCAAGGAAACCAGTCTCCTGCAAAGCTGCATAACTAACAGTCTCCGATAAACTTGTTCCTGATCTAAGTCCCTGCAAGCTGCTTCAATTAATGTAGAATATCCAAGTTTCTTCAGAAATTTAATTCACTCGTTCACACCATCACATTGATCTAGACCAGCATCGCCGCAAATGGTGATTTTCCATTAGGATTGCGGAACCTTAAGTAGACACTACAAAAAGCACAAATTCTTGGATGAAGGTTTATAAAGCTTGAAGCCCAATGGCTGCCACAATAAGACTCGGATCGTCGATCGACTCGTTTAGGGCAGCTAGCGCTTACCCCCGCAACTCTTTCTCACCTGGTCTAAAGTTAATCCAACCCTTACACACGTTTTTAGTCGGATGAAAGCAACCAACTCAGCCCCCTTTATTCTCAAACTAGTCGGATTAATCTTAATCCTGTCTTCTCTGATCGATTTTATTACGCTGCTGATCCCGATTAAGTCGCAAGACAACGCTTGGGTCGCGAGCACCTTCACGCAAATGGTCGATCGCGGCATCATTCCGATGATCGGGCTGGCATTGCTGTTTCTAAGCTATTTTCTCGAATCAGGCACGATCGCCTCTGAGCGAGGCAAACCGTTTTTAAGCCTCAGATTTTGGGCATTAGTCTTATCAAGTGTGCTGGGCTTGGCGTTTTTGTTCATCGCGCCCCTTCACATGAACAACACTCGCATTCTCGCCGAGCAGTCTAACAAGCAGATTGATGACAGAGCCACTAATCTGACGGCTGACCTCAATTCTAAAGTTCAGCAGCGCCAAGACCAGTTGACGGCTGCCCTCAAAGACGAAAAACAGCGTCAACTTTTAGATCAACAACTGACGCAAATTGGTCAAGCGATCGCCAGTGGGCAACTCAAAGGCGACCAACTCGCTCAAGCCCAACAAGCGCAAAAAGAATTGCAGCAGCTCAAGACTGATCCGTCTGCCATTGAATCTAAAGCCAAAGATTTCCGAAATCAGGGGCTAATTAAAATTGCGGATGAGCAAAAGCAGCTCAAAGCCCAAGCCGAAACTGATTTCCGTAAAACCAGCGTCCGCGTCGGTTTGAGCAGTCTACTGTTAGCGCTAGGCTATAGCATCATTGGCTGGACAGGTCTGCGAGAAATGGGAATCTTTAGAGGCTCTCGGCTCAAAGCTCCGATCCGCTAGAAGTCATTCATGTCTAGATTGGGCGGTTGACCGTCGGCGTTTTTTGTCGATCGTCAACCGCTTGCTGTAAGTCCCCGTTTTAACCCCGCTCAAACACTCCGGTATGTTCTCAATCTATATCCTCACGCACAACGAAGAAATTGATATCGCGGCTTGCATTGAGTCAGCTTTGCTGTCAGATGATGTGATTGTGGTCGATTCTTTCAGTAACGATCGCACGATCGAGATTGCAAATCGTTACCCGGTGCAGGTGGTGCAACACGCCTTTGAAAGCCACGGCAAACAGCGCACTTGGATGCTGCGATCGGTTTCCGCAAAGCACCAATGGGTCTATATCTTAGAAGCCGATGAGCGAATGACACCCGCACTTTTTGAGGAGTGTTTGACTACCATTCAGCAGTCGGTTCATGTGGGATATTATGCCGCCGAGCGAGTCATTTTTATGGGGCACTGGATTCGTTACAGCACTCAATATCCTCGCTATCAGCTTCGGCTTTTTGACAAACACAAAGTCTGGTTCAGCGATTATGGGCACACCGAGCGCGAAGTCGTCGAAGACTCTACCGGATTTTTAACCGAAACCTATCCTCACTACACTTGCAGCAAGGGCATGAGCCGCTGGATCGATAAACACAATCACTATTCGACTAACGAAGCGATCGAAACCGTCCACCAGCTTGAGAAAGGCAACATTAAATGGCGTGAAGTCTGGTTTGGTCAATCAGAAGTCGATCGCCGCCGTGCGCTCAAAGACCTTTCCCTACGGATGCCATTTCGCCCGATCATCCGCTTTTTTTATATGTATTTTCTGCTGGGCGGCATTTTCGATGGTCGTGCAGGCTTTACCTGGTGTACCTTACAGGCATTTTATGAATATCTGATTTTGCTAAAAGTTTGGGAGATTAGACATATGCCTGAGTCTAGTTCTCGTGATGACTCTGTTCGATCCCCTCAGTAATGTTAAATAAGATACCAATCCTGTTCGGATATTCCCGATCGGGGATCAATGGTTAAATAGAAAAAACCTAGCTTAGAAAATCTCTGTACACCTTGAAACATTTCTTTACAGGTCTTATAAATTAGAATAGAAACATTCGGCAAATCAATCGAGAGGTCAGGGTCGTGACCCTTTAGACAGGCAAAATCAACGAAGTACTTCGCACTCCTTGACGGTCAGAATTTTGCTTACCGCCGTTTCATCGATTGAAGTCAAAATTCTAATTTCGTGATAATTGCAGCCAGTTGAAAGAGAGGGCTACCTGTGATCCAACGTCTTAAGCAAGACTTAAAAAGCGACCTGATTGCAGGTCTGTTAGTGGTGATTCCATTAGCCACCACGATTTGGCTGACGATTACGATCGCAAGCTGGGTGATCAATTTTCTGACTCGCATCCCTAAGCAGATCAACCCGTTTAACGATCTCAATCCGTTTTTGGTAAATCTAATCGACCTGACAGTTGGCTTGACGGTGCCCTTGCTGTGCATTCTGCTGATCGGACTCATGGCTCGCAACATTGCCGGACGTTGGCTGCTAGATTTTGGCGAACGGGTTTTGCAAGCAATTCCGCTAGCCGGAGCTATCTACAAAACGCTCAAACAGCTATTGCAAACCCTTTTCAAAGATTCTAACGGTCGGTTTCGGCGCGTCGTGTTAGTCGAATATCCGCGCACTGGTGTCTGGTCGATCGGGTTTGTCACAGGCGAGATCGGGGCTGAGTTGCAGTCTCATTTTCCTCACGAGATGGTGAGTGTGTTTATTCCGACGACCCCAAACCCGACTACGGGCTGGTATGCGGTCGTGCCAGAGTCGGGCGTGATCACGCTATCACTGCCGATCGAAGATGCGTTCAAAATTATTATTTCGGGTGGCATTGTCAGCCCTGAGTCACTCGCGTTGGCTCCTTTGGCGGCACCCGCTAGCAGCAAGCGAGTTTTAGAGTCTTTGGTTGAGCCAGCGCCTCGTCAAGCCTTAGCAGAAGATTAATGGCTTGAATTAGTCTAAAATTCTTCTTACGATCGTCGATCTAAAATTACGTCAGTTCAACAGAAGTGGTTCGCTCCGAACAGCCTTGCTGAACCGAAGACAGTGTGAATTCGGAAAGCCCCCTAAATCCCCCAGAATTGGGGATTTAGGGGGCAGAAGCCGCTGACAACGAAGCGAAAAAACCCGTCGAAATGACGTTAAAATTGCTAAGATAACCAGACCGAACCTAGTCAACTAAATCCGCCATGCAAGCCCGTCGAATTGCTCGTGAACTGGCTCTTTTGAGCATCAGCCAGCTACCTGCCAAGCAGGAGCGATTGACCACTCAAAAACTTCAAGATATTGTGGTGGCGGCGATTCGCACTCTAGCAACTGATGCCCGCGACACTCTAGAAACCGCCGTTGGCGAACTGCAACGCGGCAACAGCCGACTCCTCAGCAGCGAAACCCGCGCCAGCGATGTAGATGCCGCTAGAGAAATGGTGCGGGAAGCGATCGACCTGACCGAAACTGCCATCAACCGAGTCGGCAGAACCTTTGAGATTCCTGAACTTCTTCAATTGGCTAATCAACCAGAAGTGCGGGCTTATTCTTTAGAGATTCTGACTCGGTTTTATGAAGAGCGGCAGGCAGTCGATCAAGTTTTAACCAACGCCTTGGTCGGCTGGCAGCTAGACCGACTAGCTCGGGTCGATCGAGACATTCTCCGCATCGCTGTCACTGAAATGATGTATCTAGGTCTACGACTCGAATACGCGATTAATGAAGCTGTAGAACTCGCTAAACGCTACAGCGACGAAGAAGGCTACAAATTCATCAATGGGGTTTTGCGACGAGTCACTGAGCAAATAAAGGCTAGTTTAAAACCCTCATAATTTGTAGAGAGCAACTTCCATTACATTAAATAGAGTCAGAGAAGATTCAGGTAACTGCAATGACGTTCAATTGGTTCAATCGTAAATTCGATCAAAAGGCTGAGGAATCAAAAGCAGACGAGCCTGCTCAACCCAAACCTGAACCAACGCCTGCGATCGCATCCGAGCCGCCTGCTGTGGATGAGAGCCATCTGAGCTTTGCCAAAGCAGCTTATGAGAACATTCTCAAAAAGCGTCAACAGCAGCAGGAAGAAGAACCTACTCCACCCGTTGAAGCAGTCGCACCGCCAGAAGTCATGGCACCTTCGGTAGGAGCACCGGAAGACGCAGTTCCTGGATCTTCTGAAGGACTCTCTGTGGAAGCGGTTAACCAATTTTTAGATACTCTAGAAGACGTTAAGAATGATTTAACTGCGGCGATCGCCCCTCCTGAATCTCTTGAACCTGCGCCCGAAGTTGCTGCAATTCCGGCTGAGGCTGCGCCCGAACCCTCGGTTCCGCTGCCATTTTGGGCGCAGTCTGAAGAAGCCGATCGAGAAGCCCGTCTAGAAAGACTTCGGGTAACTGCGATCGAGGAAGAACAACCTCTCGCTACCGTTCAGCCAGCAACTATCACCGAAGAATCCCCCGCATTTGCCCTTGATGAAGGATTCCTTTGGTCTACTGAAGTTTTGGCGGCTCAAGGTCGTCGCGCTGAAGACATCACCCTCGAAGAGATCACTTGGCTCACACGGTTAAGACAGGGGTTAGACAAAACCCGCCGAGGGTTGATCAATCAACTCAAAGCGATCGTGGGTCAAGGTCCGCTCAATCAGGATGCGGTGACTGAAATCGAGTCGCTGCTGCTGCAAGCCGATGCGGGCGTAGAAGCCACCGACAAAATTATCGCCGCGCTGCAAACCAAACTGCGCGAAGACGTGCTGCCGCCAGAGGAAGCGATCGCCTACCTCAAAAAACTGCTGCGCGAACTGCTCGATCGTCCACTTCAGTCTCATAACCCGGTGTTTGTGCCCGAGAAAGACACGCTTAACATTTGGCTGATCACGGGGGTGAATGGGGCAGGAAAGACAACGACGATCGGCAAACTCGCTCATATTGCTCAAAAGTCTGGCTACCAATGCTTAATTGCGGCCGCCGACACGTTTCGCGCGGCTGCCGTTGAGCAGGTAAAAGTTTGGGGTCAGCGGAGCGGGGTGGATGTGATTTCTAACCCTGGACAAAACACCGATCCAGCCGCTGTCGTTTTTGATAGCATCGCTGCCGCCCAATCACGAGGCACTGAGTTGCTGCTAGTCGATACCGCAGGACGGCTTCAAAACAAAAAAAACCTGATGGATGAACTCAGCAAGATTCGTCGCATTATTGACAAAAAAGCAGGCAATGCCAGAGTCGAGTCTCTGCTGGTTTTAGACGCGACGCTGGGGCAAAACGGTCTGAGACAGGCGCGAGTTTTTTCGGAGGCGGCTCAACTCAGTGGTGTGGTATTGACAAAGCTTGACGGCACCGCTAAAGGAGGCGTAGCGCTGGCAGTCGTTGAAGAGTTAGGTCTACCCATCCGCTTTATTGGAGCTGGGGAAGGAATCGAAGATTTACGCCCCTTCTCTAGCTATGAGTTTGTCGAAGCTCTGATTAGTGGCTAAATTGGGCATCGCTGAATCGAAGGATGAATCTGTCTGTCAAGGCTGTAAATCTTCTCGCCCCCTAAATCCCCCAATTTTGGGGGACTTCAAGCC
>JAYVFW010000035.1:0-2273 GCA_043772715.1 Phormidesmis sp.
CCACGTAATCTACACAATTCCGATTTCGATGGTGTACTCCGATCGCAGCACTCAGCTAGAAGACAACTACGATAAGCCGGATGTGTTGCCGATGGTGATGGTGAAAAACCCTGATGGCACTGAGAACCAGAAGGGGTTAGAGAAGCTGCGAGAGTTAATTATGCGGCGCATGGTGTTGACCGACCCCAATTTAATGCAAACGCTGGAGGGCAAGGTTGAAGGGTTAAAAACGCCTCCTGTGTTTGATAGCCCAGAGACGCTAAAACTGCTGTGCTTGATGAGTGGGGGTCATGTGCGGAATTTGATGCAGATGATTCAAAAGGCGATCGATTGGACAGACAACCTGCCCATCACGGCGAAGGCGGCGAAACGGGCGATCGATGAGACGCGAGACACCTACAACCGGACGATCCAGGAGCATCAGTGGGCGCTTTTGGCGCAGGCTTGTAGAGTGCGGCAGCGTGAGAATGATGTCGAGCATATGCGGCTAATGCTGAATCGATGTTTGCTGGAATATCGCTATTATGATCAACAGGATAAGCTACAAGTTTGGTGCAATGTGCATCCTTTAATTGAGGGAATTCCAAAGTTTCAGGATGCGTTGAAAAAGGTGCAGGCTGCACATGAATTTAGCTGAACTGGGTCAAAAGTCACCTTCTGAGGAAGAGGTTTATCAGGCGTTGCGGCGATCGCTGCAACGGCGCAAGGGGTTTGGGATTGTGTTTGTGCAATGTTCACCTGCAACCGCAACTCGTCTGATTGCCAGAGTGAAATCTGACATTTCTCAAAAGAAAATAGCGGTGTTGTCGCTGACGGAGCCGATCGAGAATTTATACAACTTGGTGGAGGCTCGACCCGACAAAGATGAGTTGAATATTTTGATTATTCAAGGGCTAGAAAAGTCTTTAGAGCCTTACATTACACCGGGTTATGGCGGTGAAGGTGACTACTATACTCTCAGCAATCTGCCGCCTATTCTTGGACACTTGAACCAGCGTCGAGACGGGTTTCTCGATCGGTTTCCTCATCTCTGTTTTGTATTTGTTCTGCCGTTGTTTGCAATTAAATATTTGATTCAGCGATCGCCCGATTTCTTTGACTGGGGTGGCGGCATATTTGAGTTTTCTGATTTAGAAGAACAATCAATTCGTAATTTGGAAGAACTTCCAGTAGAGCAACATCAACCTCAGATACGCAATCGACTATGGCGAATTCTCACAACCCCAATTGAACAACTAGATTTTGGCGCACCTGTTAGATATCTAGGAAGCAGTCTGTGGTTCAGGCAAGCTCAACGGTTGTATAGATCGGGACGCTACAAAGAGGCGATCGCCAGCTATGACCAAGCTCTGAAATATAAACCAGATAAATATGAAGCCTGGTACTCTCGCGGCAGTGCACTGCGTAATTTACAACGCTACGAAGAGGCGATCGCCAGTTTTGACCAAGCGTTGAAATACAAACCAGACGACCATTACGCCTGGAACAATCGCGGCATTGCACTACGCAATTCACAACGCTACGAGGAGGCGATCGCCAGCTTTGACCAAGCACTCAAACACAAGCCAGACAACGATGTAGCTTGGTACTTTCGCGGCATTACACTGGATGATTTACAACGCTACGAGGAGGCGATCGCCAGCTTTGACCAAGCGCTGAAATACAAACCGGACGACCATTACGCTTGGTACTATCGCGGCAATGCACTGGGTTATTTACAACGCTACGAGGAGGCGATCGCCAGCTTTGACCAAGCGCTGAAACACAGACCAGATGACGATAATGCCTGGTATCATCGCGGCATTGTACTGGATAGATTAGAGCGCTACGAGGAGGCGATCGCCAGTTACGACCAAGCCCTAAAAATTAACCCAGATTACAGCAACGCAATCTACAGCAAAGCCCGTTGTTGCGGGTTGCAGAGTCAGGTTGAACTAGCGATCGCCACCCTCAAGCAAGCGATCGACCTCGACCCCAAATATCGTGAGATGGCAAAAACCGATGCTGCGTTTGATGGGGTTCGCAACGACGATCGTTTTCAAGCTTTGCTGAAAGATTAAGCAACTTGTGGAACTCTGGGTTGAGGTGGCGTAATGCCTTCTTCCTGGCAATATTCTAAATAGCTCTCGATCGTCTCCTGAGCATTCCGCCCCGCTTCCTCATAGGTTTTCCCATACGTACAGGGTTGCATCACTAACTCAGCAAACTCAGGAATTGTCACCAGATAAAGCTGATCCTCGTCCGACCATTGAATGATTAAGCTATAGCGGTAA
>JAYVFW010000036.1:0-2272 GCA_043772715.1 Phormidesmis sp.
TAGAAGACCCTCCTCGCGGAGCGGGGCGAAGCCCTCGCCAACCCTTCTCCCCAAGGAGAAGGGAGCAAGATTCAAAGTCCCTCTCCCTAGGGAGAGGGACTTAGGGTGAGGGCGGTTTGCGGCATCTTACATTTAATTAGGTCTGTCTACTTAGAGCCGTTATCGAGCAATCCTAAGTTGTCAGCAGAGATCAGCAGGATGCGACGATAGACGTTTCTCACGCCTCCACTGATGCCAAAGTCATCGGTGTTGGGGGATTGGCTCACTAACCAGCCGTACTGACGACGCGAGCGACCCATTGAGCAGAGCGCGTTAAACCCAGTCATCAACCCCTTAAACCAGCGTCCGGTCTTTTCCTTGACTGCCAGCGCTTCGTCAAAAATCAGCAACTTAGCACCGTCGCTTTCTTGAAACTGCTGAATGAAATGGTTGATCGCCGCCATGATTTCAGTCATTGACTCTGCATTGGTGAAGGGGTCAATTCGCACAGGCAGATAGTGATCGACGGCTTCCCAGTACCAAGCTTCTGAAGGATCGGCTTTCGGGTCGACCACCCATATCGTCACGTCAGGATGCAACGTTTTGACAGCGCGGGTTGCCATCGCAATGCAGACCCCTTTCCCGCTTCCAGGCTGCCCGACAATGAGCGTCGATTGCAGATTGACCGCCAAGGACTCAGCGATGTCTGTGGGTTCGTTGATCGAGGTGCCGTGAATGGTTCTTTGCGGTGTAGCGACAGAATCAGCAGGGCGATCGCTTTCATTCTCTGAAGCTGACACTTCGACGGCTCCAAACTTTGTAGGGGTTCCGATGGGTGAAGATGTCGCGACAGGTGCGGCTGGCAGAGATTCAGGTTTCGGCGCGGTCGATTGATAAAGCGTGTCGAAGGTGAAGTTCTCAGTCTCCGCCACGATCGCTCGTGCCAAACTCTCAGCCTCACACTTTTCTTGAACGATTCGCTGAAAGGATTTCACAATGTCGTGATCGAGTTCGTCACTGATGCCCAATGAAGCGCGTTGCTGAAATTGCATCGTGAATGCCCCTAACAAGTCGTCATAACACTCAACTAACGCCTCTTTCGGCATTCCCTTCTGAGTCAGGGCGTAAATGAGTTTCAACAGTTCGGGGCACGTTTTGAGAAGCAAATACTCGCTCTCCCTCACTCCTTGCTCTCTAGCTGATTGTTGACCTGCAAAGAAGTTGTATGCCGCCACCGCGATAGGCAGAACCGCCGTTAACCCAATTCCCATCGTTGCTGCCGTAAGCAACCCTGCTCCTGCTCCGATAAAGGCGGTAATGTAAGCGGTCTTCTTGCTCAGTTCAGCCGAGCGGTCTAAATCTCTGACCCAGGGGCGCAGGTTTTGAGTCGCTTCATCAGGTGACATTCCCAACTCTAAAACCATGTGCCCAAACACGGACTCATCGGCATCGGGAAACGTTTTATCGAGGGCGGTCTGCCCATATCTGGTTAAGTTTGACATCGAGGCAACCCCTACTAAAGGAACAAAAGCGTTCGCGGCTGGTCAAGACTGCGAACGCTTTTTGAATGACTATTTCGCTTCTGCCTGAGCGCGAAGAATCCGTCTGCGAATCTTGTACTTCTGACTCTCGCGAGCAGTGAGCCGCTTTTTCTGAGCAGAGTTACCGAACCGATACCCCACCTCACACCCGGCGATCGCCATCGCCGCCGCAATCAAACCAGGCACGTACAGCAGGTTGTTGACGACGAGCGGGAAGGTAGCAAAGGCGAGACACGCTTCCAGGAAGTACATGACATAACGCCACGTCTCATCGTCTCGGTGCGCTTTTTCGTGAGCCGTCCGTGCCCACTTCTTCGCTTTGGGTAGGAGAGTGGGCGAGTCTTCAGTTTCTTTGGCGTTGGTGAATTTGATCAGCCCTAACTTGAAAGCCAGGGCATCGGCCAAATCGGGATTGAGTCGATAGACCAACGGTTCGATCTCCTTCCACTGAATGAACAGCCCGATCGCGCAGCCTGTCAAAACTCCGACCACCCCTCCGATCGGCATCCCTGCCACGTTCAACGCCTGACTGAACACGGGCACGACCCAGCGAGAATAGCCAAACATCGACACAGCAACAGACAAAGCAGCAAAGCTATAACCTGCAATCATCCAGAGATTCTTATCTAAGGCAATGTGCATCATGCCCTCAGCCACATCCCCAAAGTGAGAAAGGATGGATGCTCGTGGATGCTTTTCAGTTTTGTCATCGAAGTTTTTGAACACGGGTTGCCGCTCATCCACTTCGCGAT
>JAYVFW010000037.1:0-6283 GCA_043772715.1 Phormidesmis sp.
GTCAGAGGCAAAGCTAACTTTGATAAAATTGCTCGATCCTGGAACTGCAAGCCCTGAAAGCCTTGTGGAACCGTTCAAAAAAATGTCCGGACTATTGAACATTGAGCTATTTATGTTAAATGCTATTCTCAAATGGTCAATTGCGCGTCGTTGGCTAGTGGTTCTAGGCACGATCGTCGTCACGATCTGGATTTTCCGCACCATTGTTCAGATGCCGCTGGATGTGTTTCCGAGTTTTGCACCGCCGCAAGTTGAAATTCAAACCGAATCATCAGGACTCGCACCGGAAGAAATTGAGTCCTTGGTAACACTGCCGATCGAAAGCGCAATTAATGGCACATCCGGCGTTTCTGCGGTGCGATCGTCGTCTGCTCCTGGCATTTCAGTCGTGAAAGTCGTTTTTAGCTGGGGAACCGATATCTATCAGGCACGTCAGCTTATCACCGAGCGGCTTCAGCAGGCACAAAGCAAGCTTCCAGAAGGAGTCGAAACGCCGCAAATTTCACCGATTACGTCACCGATCGGGACGGTGATGCAGTATGGGTTTACCCCAGATACAACTTCACTGATGGACGTGCGCCGCTTGGTCGATTGGCAAGTGACGAATCGCTTGTTAGCAGTGCCAGGTGTTAGCCAAGTGATTGCCTACGGGGGCGAGATGCGACAGTATCAGGTACTCGTTGATCCGGCAAAACTGACTTCATTTAATGTCTCGCTTCAGCAGGTGAGAGAGGCGGTTGCCGGAGCCAATGTGAATGCACCGGGAGGATTTCTAATCACGCCTGATCGAGAACGCTTGATTCGGGGCATTGGACGAATTGAATCGATCGAAGACCTCAAACAATCGGCGGTGACTGCCCGCAATGGAACTCCGGTTCGGTTATCGGATGTGGCAGATGTCACGATCGGAGCCGCCTTAAAGCGAGGAGACGGGAGCCTTAACGGTCGCAAAGCTGTGATCGTGATGGTGAACAAACAGCCACTAGCAGATACGCCAACCGTGACACGGGCGATCGAAGCTGCGATGGAAGAGATCAAAACAGGTTTACCGAAAGATATCCAGATCGATGTCACGTTTCGCCAAGAGGACTATATTGATTCCTCGATCGAGAATGTGCGATCGGCGTTAGTCGAAGGTGCGATTATTGTCGCCATTATTCTGATTCCGTTCTTAATGAACTGGCGGAGTTTAGTGATTTGTTTCGTCGCGTTGCCATTATCGTTGCTGATTGGAGTGATGGCGCTCGATTGGCTAGGACAAGGCTTAAACACCATGACGCTAGGTGGATTGGCAGTCGCGATCGGGTCGGCGGTCGATGATGCCATTGTCGATGCTGAGAACGTGTTTCGATCACTGCGAGAAAACAAATATGCGGCTGAACGTCGTCCCGTGTTGGAGGTCGTTTTAGAAGGTTGCCAAGAAGTGCGAGACTCGGTGTTTGGAGCAACGCTGATCACGATTGTTGTCTTCTCTCCAGTGTTCGCGCTTAGTGGCGTTGAGGGCAGCATTTTTATCCCGATGGGGATTGGTTATATGGTGGCAGTTTTAGCATCGAGCGTGACTGCATTAACGATCACTCCTGCTTTATCGGCGCTGTTGCTCCCTTATGGAAGTTTGCCGGAAACAGAGCCGTGGGTGGCGCGGTTTTTCAAACGTCTCTATGCACCGTTTTTAGACTTTTCGATTCGTCGATCGACCGTGATCATTTCCATTGCCGTTGCTACCTCGATCGCGGCGATCGTGATTGTGTTCTCCCTGGGTCGCGAGTTTTTGCCAGAGTTTCAAGAAAAAACGCTTGTGAATACGTTGTTGCTCTATCCAGGATCTTCCCTCGAAGCCACCAACCATGCCGCAGAAGCAGTTCAACATGAACTCAAAGACGATCCTCGATTCAAGTACATTCAGATGAGATCGGGACGTGCGCCAGGTGATGGCGATGCCGCAGGCGTGAATTTAGCGCATTTGGATGTGGATCTTTCTGAACAAGGGTTGAAAGAGCGAGACAGCAGTATCGAGAAATTGCGACAAGAAATGGCGCGATTACCGGGGGTTGCACCGAACATTGGAGGATTTATTTCTCACCGAATGGATGAAGTCTTGTCAGGGGTGAGAAGCGCGATCGCCGTCAAAATCTTCGGCACAGACTTAGCTCAACTGCGAACGATCGGCGAACAAGTTGAAAAACAGATGCAATCGGTCAACGGCATCGTGGATCTACAGCTTGAGCCTCAGATCCCGATCGAGCAAGTTCAGATTAAGTTCGATCGAGCCGCCGCAGGACGCTATGGATTAAAAGTGGGCGATCTTTCTGAGATTGTAGAAACAGCACTAAATGGGCAAGTGGTCTCACAAGTTTTAGAGCAGCAACAAACGTTTGATTTATTGGTGTGGTTAAAGCCTGAAGCGAGAACCAGTTTAGAAACCATCGCCAGCTTACTGGTCGATACACCCACTGGACAAAAAATTCCACTTGCTCAAGTTGCTGCTATTACTCAAGGTCAAGGTCCTAACACAATCAACCGAGAAAACGTCTCTCGCTTAATTGTGGTTGCGGCGAATGCCAAAGGGCGCGATATGCGATCGATTGTCAACGAGATCAAAACCAAAGTGAATCAGAACGTGCAGCTTCCAGCAGGCTATTTCATTCAATATGGTGGACAGTTTGAGGCAGAAGAACGGGCAACCCAGAATATTTTGATCTTTAGCGCGATCGCGGCTGTTGTAATTTCTGTATTGATGTATATGTCTGTAAAATCCATACCCTCGACAATTATGATCATGGTTAACTTGCCGTTAGCACTGGTAGGCGGTGTATTTTCGGTTGCATTAACAGGTGGCGTGATTTATGTTGCCTCACTGGTGGGATTTGTCACACTCTTTGGGGTTGCGACTCGCAATGGCTTGTTGTTGGTCGATAACTACAACACCAAGTTAGCTGAAGGAATGCCGCTCAAAGATGCGTTAGTCAAAGGCACAATGGAACGCCTTAATGCGATTTTGATGACCGCTTTCACCTCTGCATTAGGACTGGCACCCCTGGTGATTTCAGGTGGACCCGGTAAGGAAGTTTTGCAGCCTTTATCGATAGTCGTTTTGGGTGGCTTATTCACCTCCACCGCGCTGCCGCTGCTTGTTCTTCCCGCCCTGTATGCCCGATTTAACAAGTGGCTAATTCCGGCTAAATCGTCGGTCAAGTACAAAACATCCTTGCAATCAACTTAGGTTTCATCTGCATTTCATAATCACCTGCCATGATGAATTGATAGTTTCGATAGGCTAGAACCTATTTTGGGCAAGATTTTTAGGCTCTCACTCACTAAACTGCTGTATGCTCAACACGATTGTTAGATGGTCTATCGCGCAACGCTGGCTAATCGTGCTTGCGTCAATTCTAATTTCTCTATGGGGATTGCGAGTCATTACCCAAATGCCGTTGGATGTGTTTCCGGCTTTCGCGCCGCCCCAAGTTGAAATCCAAGTCGATGCTCCCGGACTCGCACCCGAAGAAATCGAATCTCTAGTCACGCGCCCGATCGAAAGCGCAATTAATGGAACCCCTGGACTCGTTTCATTACGATCGGCATCCGCAGTCGGCATCTCTTCCGTTAAAGCGGTTTTTGGATGGGATACCGACGTTTATCGGGCGCGGCAGCTTGTCACCGAGCGACTTGGGCGAGCACAAAGCATTTTGCCGCAAGGCGTAAATCAACCAGAAATTCTACCTGTGAGTTCACCACTCGGCTGGACAGTAAAATATGCGTTCACCTCAGAAATAACCTCGTTAATGGAGGTGACACGGCTTGCGGGATGGGATATCAAAAACCGATTGTTAGCCGTTCCAGGAGTCAGTAATGCCTTTATTTACGGCGGAGACGAGCGGCAGTATCAAGTCCTGATTAATCCAGATAAGTTGAAAGCGTTTAATGTGTCCCTAAATGATGTGGTTAAAGCATCTCAGAATGCGAACGTAAATGTTCCGGGTGGTTTTTTGACAACGCCAGATCAAGAATTTCTGGTACGGGGGATTGGGCGAATTGAATCGATCGAGCCACTCAAGCGATCAGTAATCAAATCAGTGAATGGAACGCCGATCTTGCTTGAACAAGTGGCAGAGGTGAAAATCGGAGCCGCTCTAAGGCGAGGTGAAGGATTGTTTCGCGGCAAGCGCTCCGTAATTCTAACCGTGACGAAACAACCGAACGCAGACACGCCTACGGTTGTTAAAGCGGTGGATGCGGCAATGGAAGATCTCAAAAGTGGATTGCCGCCAGACGTGAAGTTTTTTAAGACGTTTGATCAAAACTTATTTATTGGACTGTCGATCGAAAACGTCGTTGCTGCGCTGCGAGATGGTGTGATCATTGTTTCGATTGTATTGATTGCATTTTTAATGAACTGGCGCACCGTGATCATTAGTTTAAGTGCATTGCCAGTGTCGTTGTTAGTGGGAATGATTGCGCTAAATTCCACGGGGCAGGGCATTGACACGATGACGTTAGGTGGATTAGTCGTTGCGATCGGCTCGGTCGTTGATGATGCGATCGTCGATATGGAAAATGTCTATCGTCGGCTGCGTGAGAATCAGCTTGCAGGTCATCCAAAACCAGACTTACAAGTGGTGTTTGATGGCTCGATCGAAGTGCGAACCAGCGTTCTATACGCAACTGTTGTCATTGTGGTTGTGTTTGCACCCATTTTTGCATTATCTGGGGTTGAAGGTCGAATCTTTGCACCGATGGGTCTAGCATATCTTTTATCAATTGCAGCATCGACGGTTGTGGCATTGACGCTAACGCCTGCTTTGTGTGCAATTCTGCTCGCCAATCGCCGTTTGCCAAGTGCTGAAACTTGGTTGGAACGCAAAGCCCATCAGGTGTATCGTCCTGCACTGAGATTCTCGATTCGTCGCCCTAAAATTATATTGACTGCCGCGATCGTAGGCTTTATCGCCTCGCTCATCATCATACCAACTCTAGGCAGCGTCTTTCTACCCGAATTTCAAGATCGCCAGCTCGTTAACGCGGTTCTTTTGTTTCCTGGAACATCGCTAGAAGCAACCAGTCAGGCGGCTTTGGATTTTCAAGAGGTGTTCAAAAATGACAAGCGAATTGAGTTCATGCAGTTCCGAGCGGGCTTCGCTCAAGGCGATCCCGATGTGGCAGGCGTGAACTTTGGCGAAATGGATGTTGAGATTAGCGAAGAAGGCGCAAAAGAACGAGAAAAAGTGATTGAGGCATTGCGAAAAGAAGGCGAAAAGATTCCAGGGGTTGTGATGAACATCGGTGGATTTATTTCTCACCGGATGGACGATATTTTGTCGGGGGTGAGAAGTGCGATCGCCGTCAAAATTTACGGGGCTGAACTCGAACAACTTCGCACAACTGGGCAACAAATCCAATCTGCTATGAATGGCATTCCAGGCTTGGTTGATTTACAGCTTGAACCACAAGTCCCCGTCAAACAAGTGCAAATTCAATTCGATCGGGAAGCCGCAGCCCGATATGGACTCAGCATCGGAGAACTCGCAGAAACGATTGAAACTGGGCTGAATGGGCGAACCGTATCGCAAGTATTAGAGAAGCAGCAAACTTTTAACCTTGTAGTCTGGCTCCAAGATCAATATCGCAACAACTTAGAGGTGATTGGGAACTTGCTGGTTGACACGCCCAACAATCAGAAGATCCCCCTCTCTCAAGTGGCTAAGGTTGCTTATGGTGAAGGACTTAGTACAATCAACCGGGAGAACGTTTCGCGCGTGATTGTGGTTTCGGCAAACGTGTCTGGGCGAGACTTGGGATCGGTGATTAAAGAGGTGCGCGATCGCGTCAAACAAGTTAAATTACCGAGCGGCTATTACATCGAATTTGGTGGACAGTTCCAAGCTCAGGAAAAAGCGACTCAAACTTTAATCATTGCTGGACTCGCGGCTTTTGCAGTCATCTCAGTCTTGCTGTATTTCGCTGTAAAATCGATTCCAGCAACGATGATGATTATGATTAACCTACCATTGGCGTTAATTGGGGGCGTGATTTCTGTTGCGATTAGCGGTGGTATCATCTCCGTTGCGTCAATGGTAGGATTCATTACATTGTTCGGTGTGGCAACTCGAAATGGCTTGCTGCTAGTCGATAACTACAACCAACACTTAGCCAAAGGCATTCCTCTAAAACAGGTGATTGTCGAAGGCTCAATGGAGCGGTTAGTTGCCATTCTGCTCACGGGACTGGCATCCGCGATTGGAATGGTGCCGCTTGTGATTGGATCTGGGGCAGGTAAGGAAAT
>JAYVFW010000038.1:0-6283 GCA_043772715.1 Phormidesmis sp.
GAGTTAGCGCTAGACCAATCGATTTCTAACTTAAACGAGCTACGGCTGCAAATCATCGATCAGCGCTTTCTAGAAGAGCAGCTTGCTTCGACTGAAGAGATTGCCAATGTTCAGCAACAGGCGATCAATCAGCTAAAGCGACAATTTGCTGAGAAACAAACCGCCTTTGAGCAGCAAATTCACCAGGCGCAGACGCGAGAGCAAGACTATCAGAAGTTGCTCGGAGCGGCAGAAACGTTCGCACAAAATCAACAAGCTGACTTAGAGCGATTGCGATCGCAGCTTAGTCACGATCGCGCCGATCAGCCTCAACAAACTCACTTGATCTCCCAAATAGACGAACTGCAAGCGGCAATGCAAACCCAGCAGCAGCGAGTGTTAGAGCTAGAATCTCAGGAGTTAACCGCACGCAGTCTAGCCGCAAATTTAGAGCTAAACCTGCAAGAAGCGCAGAAACAAATTCGACGACTCTACCGCGAACTCAACGATCGACACACGGCGATCAATGAGTTAGAAGCCCGACTAGAAGGCGACTTTGCGATCGATCCCTCGTTAAATTTTGCTTCGACGCAGACTTCAGATCCTACCCAGTCGCTGCAAAGAGTAGAGGAATTAGAGTCTCAGGTCGTCAAACAGATGGCGACTCAAGCGCTATTGCAACAGGCGTGTCAAGAGTTAGAACTCGATCGCGAACAAAGTCAAACCCGCATTGCCGAACTAGAGCGACAAGCCGCCGAAATGCAGGAGCAAATTCTCAGTCAGGCACAGCAAGCTAGCGAATATGAAACCGCCGTGCAGCACTGGAAAGATCGCTTTTATAGCACTCAAGATAAAGTCGCGCAATTAAAAGAGCTTCTAGAAAACGACTCGGCTGATCAGTCACCCGAACTAGCGGAGATCTTTGCTGCCATTCAAACTGCATCAACGATCGCAGTCGAGCCATCCAATCAATTAACGGGCAGAACTGATTCCTTTAACGAAGATCTCAAAATTGATTTGCCCGACTTTTTGACTCGCCGCCGCACCTATCGCAACCGATCGTAAGAGGGCATTTCTTGAATATTCAATCGTCATGTCAGAACCCCAGATAAGATGGTGAGAGACGATCGGAACAAGGTAAAGCTTATGACACAGCAACTCCGCTATAGCAAAGAGGAATTTGCTCGACGTGGCAATGAGATTTATGAATCTCAAGTGCGTCCTCAAGTTGAGGAAGGAAATCATGGCAGAATTGTCGCGATCGATATCGAGACAGGAGCCTTTGAACTTGCAAAAGATACGATGGCTGCCTCCGATCGATTGCTTGAACGATATCCAGATGCTCAAATCTGGTGCGTTCGGATTGGGCATAAAGGCGTTCATCGCTTTGGCGTAGGTCGTCTGCTGTAACTTTATGATGCAGGGAATTGTTGATCAAAGCTGCGAGGCGACAATCCGGCTGGTCGTAGGCAATGCAGATTCACAAAGGCAACCGATCGATGCTGTCATTGATACAGGATTCACAGGTTTTCTAACTCTGCCTCTTTCAGTGCTGACTAGCCTCAACTTACAGGCATATAGACGTGAAGCGGGAACGTTAGGAGATGGAAGTACTTGTATTTTTGATGTGTATCGTGGCTTGGTCATTTGGGATGGGGCATTCCGTCGAATTGATATCAATGCATCCGAGACAGCACCTTTGGTTGGTATGAGTTTGCTCTACGGCTACCGGATGCAGCTTGATACGATCGAAGGTGGCGCGGTTACAATTCAGTCGTTGAGCAGTTTAAGTTAATCAATAGTTTCTTTTAGAAATGCATACTAAAAACCTTTTCTAATTAATTTCCAATTGGATTAAACCCGATCGCGGATTACTTATGCGATCCTGGATCATGCACAAAAAATTGCATCCTCCCACTTAAAAGGACATTCTCATGGACGACAAGCTAATGCTGATGATTCCGGGCCCGACCCCTGTGCCGGAGCAGGTTTTGCTAGCGATGGCGAAGCATCCGATCGGGCATCGCAGCGCTGACTTTGGCAAAATTATGGCAGAAGTTACCGCCAATTTAAAGTGGCTTCACCAAACGCAAAATGACGTGCTGATTCTCACGGCGAGCGGCACTGGCGTAATGGAAGCCGGGATTATTAATTTTCTGAGTCCGGGCGATCGTGTGTTGGTTGGTTCTAACGGCAAGTTTGGCGAACGCTGGGCAGAAGTCACCGACGCTTACGGGCTAAACACCGAGCGGATCACGGCTGAATGGGGCAAACCTCTCGACCCTGAGCAGTTTCGGCTGGCTTTAGAAGCGGATGTTGACAAGCAAATCAAAGCCGTTGTCATCACCCACAGCGAAACTTCAACGGGGGTAATCAACGATCTCGAAACGATTAATCGTCACGTTAAAGCACACGGCAAAGCCCTGATTATCGTCGATACGGTGACGAGTTTAGGGGCAACTAACGTTCCGGTTGATGCTTGGGAGTTAGATGTGGTGGCATCGGGTTCTCAAAAAGGCTATATGATTCCGCCGGGGTTGGGGTTTGTGGCGGTCAGCGCCAAAGCGTGGGAGGCGTATAAAACGGCAAAACTGCCTCGCTATTATCTAGATTTGGGCAAATATCGCAAAGATGCTGCCAAGAATACGACTCCTTTCACGCCGCCGATCAACCTGTTTTTTGCGCTACAAGCGGCGTTGCGAATGATGCAGGCTGAAGGGTTAGAAGCCATTTTTGCCCGTCACCATCGCCTGTTGGCAGCAACTCGCGCCGCTGTGCAGGCAATGGCGATGCCTTTATTAGCAACAGAGGAGTGTGCGAGTCCGGCGATTACGGCGGTGATGCCGAGTGGTGTTGATGCCGAGCAGATTCGATCGGTGATGAAGAAGCGATTTGACATCGTGTTAGCAGGCGGACAAGATCACCTCAAGGGCAAGATTTTCCGCATTGGTCATCTGGGTTTTGTCAGCGATCGCGATGTGCTAACTGCGATCGCGGCGCTAGAAGCCACTCTGCAAGAGTTGGGGCATGAGGGCTTTACTTCGGGTGCCGGGGTTGCGGCAGCGGCGAAAGTGTTTGCCAGCCATTAAGAGCGTGGATTAAATCGGATCGATTGCTTGCAAGGTCTATGGGCACGGCAGTGCCATGCCCGTACACAGATTCGATCTTTAATTAGGCGTAGATAGGGGCACTTCAAAACTGTCCCTATCGCCTCACGGATGCCATTTTTTGTTGAACTCGTTCAACTGATAAGCCTGATAGGTCGATCGCCAATTCAGTTCTCTAATTAAAACGCCTTCTTTGATTGAGACATGAATTTTTGCAGCGTCTGAATGAATTGTTTTGGCGACTGGATCTTTTTGATAAGTTTGAAGCACGTCAAGATTGAAAATAAGCCCATATAAAAGCTGTAGCCCGATCAGAAAACTCAAATACCGAGTTTTTTTGACGCGATCGGAAGTGACCATCAAATAAGTGACACTAAACAAAAGGGGCAACAGATAGGCATATTCATGGGGAAGCCTAAAAAACATGATTTCGTTATAGATAACGCACCACAAAGCACCATGAAATAGCAGTTTTTCAACCCGAACTTTTTGAAAAGGATTCGTTGCAATTTTTTGATAGATGCTTTTGTCTTGAATCAAGAAGACGATCAGCAAAACAAAGGCAGGAAGCCCCCAAAAGTAAATATTTTTGTAGATAAATCTGGCGACGATTCCGATAAACCCACCGGAGGCATCCGGCCCAATTGCTAAAAAAGAAAGAGACATTCCAGAGGCAAAAAAAACGGGTAAGTAGAGCACGCCAGAAGCTAGCAGAAACACTAGAAAGCCTTGAATCAGTGAACTTCTGAGTTTGAGTTTCTCTTGAGTGTAAGGAAAGTAGAGAAGAAACGCGATCGCGACCATTGGCGCGTAAGTCAACCTCGAAGAAACCGCCGCCGCAAACAGCAAACCAGCCCATCTCGGCTTTTCTTTAGTGAGGAGAAAAAGTCCTAAAATAAAGAAAAATATCCCATAAACATAATCCATTGAGGTCGTAGAAGCGATGATCCAAAAGGGATTTGATGCAATGGCTAACACCGATAAAGCAGCGATTAAAGAAGTCGTGATTCTTAATAGCAGCGCATAGAAAATAAACAGACTTGAGACAGAAAGCACCACCGAAATAAAGTTTGCGAGATGAGATCCTCCAACTTCAGAGGCTAACCCGATCGTCAATTCTGGAATTAAATTGCCTTGAAATCTAGAGGGAACATATCGACCCTCGCTGATCAGCGTTTTCCAAGTATTTAACATCCGATAAGTATCGTCGTCATTTCCATAGCCATTCAGGGCAAAAATGCCGTAACTAATGACTAAGAAACCTAGAATCCAGTAAATATTAATGGGTTTAGGCAGTCTTATTGCTTGAGTCATAAAGATTACTCCAAACGAGTTGATTTTAAGATTGCATCAACGCTGATTTTGCATAGTATTGGCGAGCTGCGATCGTAATGCCGATAAAACTCCACAACACCATGCCAAACGAACTCAACATCACATTATTCAATCCAATTTGAGCAAATGTTGCGATCGCGATCGCTCTGGCTGCACTCATAAATGGATCATTCATCGCTTCACGACTTTGGATCAAACTCACAATCAGCAATAGCAAGCCTCCTAGATAAGGCAACAGTCCGAGCCATCCGAGCGTTAACAGCAGCGTTAAGATTCCACTATCGTTGCTGCCAATGCTAGTATCTTTAAGCACAAATCCCATGCCTAAGCCAGGAACATTGGTTACAGCATCCCTGAGAACCGTGCTGTAACCCTGCGATCGATCGGCGTAACTCACATCTTGTTGTCCTGAAAATATGGTTTGAACACGAGTGCTGATTACTGACGCAAACGGGTCAATTGTCGTCAACGGCAACACGACAATCATCATGACTAAGAGCGTCAAAATAAGCTGCATTTGTAACTTTGGTTTCAGAGATGGCAGAAATACGACTAACGCAACCACCCAACTTAACCACGCCGATCGAGCCAGCGATAACAACAGCGAAAGATAACCTACGCTCGATGCCGGAAATCGCAGCGAACTCCGACTTGCAAACAGTAAAAACAATCCTGCAACCATCACACACGCAAATGGCTGCGGAGAATGCATAGTGCTAAAGACCCTGATTCCTAGTGGGTTTGGCGTTCCAAAAACCTGCGTAGTTTGATTCTGAAGCCAAAAACGATCCCACCCCGGTGCAATCAAAAACTGTACTACGCCATAGGCTCCCATCACCAAGACTCCCCACACAAAAACGCGCTGAAGCATCTGACGCAAGCTGGGATAAATGCGCCAATTAGAGTAGAGATGATAGCCAAACGCAACCGGAGCCAGCCAATTGAGCAACGGGACAACCACCGTTTGCGGCGGAGAGTTAATCAACCCCACCAAAAAGCCATAGACCACCCCCATCATGCAAAGCGCAAAGGGTAAGCCTGCTCCTTTTATGGCTTTGGGCAACTCTTTGGCAAAGGTGAGCAGAGAAACGATCGTCACCAAAAACGGAGCCAACAGCAACGGATTAGGGTCTACCCATCCTGCTTGCACATCGACTAATCGGCGCACAAATGCTGCTAAAAACCAAATCCACCACGTAAACCCGATATAGAGTAAGGGGTAGCGCCAATAGAGAAACGCTCCGACTACCAAAGAGCCTGCTGGAAACGCATATCGCAACACTCCACCCGCGTGGACGACCAGACAAAGCGCTGAGAACAGCACAAGACTGAGAATGGCGATCCAGGCGGGGGCGGGGTAGAAGAGACGAGAAGGAGCAGGAGTCATGGTGAAAGGGCTTTTTCGTAGCATCGGAGATTGTCTTGTGCCACCCGTGACCATTGGTAAGTTTGGGCAGTGTTGTAAGCGTTGCGGCGAAGGCGATCGAGCCATTCGCGATCGCCAATCAACCGTTCTAACGCCTGTGCGATCGCGTTGCTATCTCGGCAGGGAATAACGATCGCGTCTTTGCCGTCTTGCACAATTTCCATTGGACCTGGTGTATCGGTTGTAATCGGCGCTAACCCACAAGCCATCGCCTCAATCAGGGCAACGCCAAACCCTTCTGAAATGGTGGGGAAGAGTTTGATGTGATGTCCTTTGAGCAAGGTTGGCAGCGTGTTATTCGCGTAATAAGGAACAACCTTGACGCGATCGCGCACTCCCAGATCAAACTCTGCATAGACTTCTGCGGCGGGAAGTTCTGTGCCGAGCATACTCACCTCGACGTGAGGATAACGCTTGAGAATGCGATTGAGCGCAG
>JAYVFW010000039.1:0-2265 GCA_043772715.1 Phormidesmis sp.
CCTTAAACGATCCTAGTGAAGTGGTGCGAGTTCAAACTATCAACGCGCTCCCTAACTTAGGATCAGAGGCAAAAGCGGCTATTCCAGAACTGATTCCCGCTCTATCGGATTCGTCTCGATCGGTGCGGCTCGCCGCGATCGAAGCTCTGGCTCGATTTGGTCAAGACGCTAAACCTGCGGTGCCGTCCCTAGCTCAGTTGCTCTCAGACCCCGATCGCCAAATTCGACTGAACACGACCACCGCTCTGAGTAGAATTGGAGCCGATGCCAGTGCCGCCGTTCCAGAATTGACTAGGGCACTCGCCACCAGCGATCGCACCACGCGCTATTGGGCTGCAATAGCACTGGGCAAAATTGGCACCCATGCTAAATCGGCGGTCACAGAATTGACAAAAGCACTGTCTGACTCTGACAAAGATGTGCGATCGAAAGCCGCTGCTTCGCTCGGCAAAATCGGACTCGAAGCCCGATCAGCCCTTTCAGAACTGGTGAAGACGCTCGAAGACGAAAATTCTGACGTGCGGTTAAATTCAGCTAGCGCGATCGATCACATTTCGGGCAGTTTGCAAGATAAAGCGGCGTTTTTGACCACTGGTGAATTGGCATCGGCTTATGCGGCTCTAGAATCTGCCCAGCCCATTTTAGAAGCGTCCAAAAATGATGATGTTTTAGCCTCGGTGCGGCGATCGTTAAGTGTGCTCAAAACCCAAAAAGACTCGCGGCTGTTTGAGCGCTTTTTTGAGTGGAGTCGATCCAATCCGGCGATCACAGGCGTGCTGCTCTACTTAGTGGCGATGCCGTCTCTCTGGGGATTGATGCTGCTGGTTCGCCCTTTGTGGCTGCTGAAGCTCAACCATTTTCTCAAGCCCTATACCGATTTTGAGATTCCTAGCCCTTTAGGTGGCAGCATTAAAGTTCCTCTACGGCTCGTGCTGTTTTTGGCGATGTTTCACTACCATCCCCGCGTTCTCGATGCGTGGGTCGCCGAACAAATTGAGATCGCCCGTGAAGCTTTTGCTCATAAAAACACGGTGAGCGATTGTAAAGTCTATATTCCCATCCCCGTAGTGCTAAGTGGCAACACGATCGCAGAATTATCAAGCCAAGATCTGCACTCAACCTTTTGGGATGGGCGGCAATGTCTGCTGATCTGGGGCGAAGGCGGCATCGGCAAAACTAGCTTGGCGTGTAATCTAGCAAAATGGGCAATGGCAGCCGATCGCGCTTCGCGTCTCTGTCGGCATCAGATGTTGCCTGTCTTGATCGAGCAAGAACTTGACTTTAAACTACCTGCCGACAAACAGCCGTTTCGTGAAGCGATTCGGGGACAGTTGCAAGCGCTGATTGATGCTGCCGAACCGATTTCAGATGAGTTTTTAGAAAAATTGCTGAGACAGCGACGAATTTTAGTGATCGTCGATCGACTCTCTGAACTCAGCGAAGCCACCCGTGAACAAATTCGTCCCGGACATCCTGACTTTCCGGCAAACGCGCTGATCGTCACCTCACGAGTTGAAGAAACCCTTGACGAGGTGCCTAAAACGACGGTCAAGCCGTTGCGGATTGAGGGCAACCGCCTTTCATCGTTCTTAGAGGCATATCTGACTCAACGCAACAAGCGCGAACTCTTCACCGACTCCGAATATTTTGATGCTTGTAGCCAGCTATCTAAACTGGTTGGTCAGCGTAATATCACTGTTCTGCTGGCAAAACTTTATGCCGAGCAGATGATCGCCAAAGCAGAAGGAGTCAGCGAAGATAACCTGCCTGACAACATTCCCGATCTGATGCTGAGTTATCTCAACGAACTCAATCGTGATGCCGCAGCAGATGAGCCTGACAACTCCACCCTTCACAAAGATGCTCAAATCATCGCTTGGGAGTGTTTAAAGCAGTCTTATCGCCCCGCCCCAGCTAAACGAGAGGCGATTCTCGCCGAGATGGCAGCACGATCGAGCGCAGACAGTGAGGCTGTGAAAGCGCGGCTCAAACATCTAGAAAAGCGGCTGCGAATTGTGCAGGCGATCGGGCCTGCACAAGATCAAATCTGCTTTGCCCTCGATCCGTTAGCCGAATGTTTAGCAGCGCTCTATCTGGTAGAGCGTTATCGTGATCAGAAAACACTCTGGGAAGCGTGGCTGATTCAGGCCGATGCGATGCCCGGTGCCCCAGTTGTTCACCGGCGCCTGGTCGGACCGCGTGGGGCGCAAATGGCTGATCGCTTCCGGCATGTGGACCCAGGCGCTTGGCATCGCCGTCATCGTC
>JAYVFW010000040.1:0-6269 GCA_043772715.1 Phormidesmis sp.
CACACAAGTCTTCTAATCCGTCATCGCCGAGATCTTCGCCCCCTAAATCCCCCATTCTGGGGGATTTAGGG
Organism: Phormidesmis sp.; assembly: GCA_043772715.1. Lineage (GTDB taxonomy): Bacteria > Cyanobacteriota > Cyanobacteriia > Leptolyngbyales > Leptolyngbyaceae > Phormidesmis_A. The sequence goes on from JAYVFW010000040.1 coordinate 72, forward strand.
GGCGAAGCTGACTGAAACGGAGCGACAAACAACTTGTGTGTACACGGTAACTTGCCGTGAGAGAGCCAGAAAGACAATCGACTCAGCAACGACAGCGCTTTAAAATAACTGGGTAGCGTTATTGCGAGTGGAGATCAATGCTTGACACGATCGTTTCGGCAGATTGGTTGCAGCAGCATCTAGACGATTTGCAGGTGGCGATCGTCGATTGTCGGTTTTCGCTCACAGAGCCAGAATTGGGACGACAGCAGTATGAAACCGGGCATATTCCTGGGGCATATTATTTAGATTTGAATCGAGATTTATCCAGCCCGGTGGCGCAACATGGAGGACGGCACCCGCTCCCCGATCTCGAAGACTTAGCGGCAAAACTCTCAGACATGGGCATTACAGACTCTACGCAAGTGATTGTCTATGACGATTCTCGCTTGGCGTTTGCGGCTCGTTTGTGGTGGTTATTGCGCTATCTAGGACACGATCGTGTTGCGGTTTTAGACGGTGGTTTTCAAAATTGGCAGACAGCCGGATATTCGGTTTCACGAGTGCAGCCCGATCGCAAATCAGGGCAATTGATTCCGCGCCCTCGATCGCAGTGGATTGTGGACATCGACACGGTGAAAGTCCGAAAAGATTTACCCAATATTGCATTGGTTGACGCTCGTGAAGGAGAGCGCTATCGCGGCGAAAAAGAACCGATCGACCCGATCGCGGGTCACATTCCCGGAGCCGTTAATTATCCCTGGCAAGACGTAACTGACGCAAATGGTTTTGTGCGCCCTGCAAAAGCCCAGCGTGATCGCTGGTCAAAGCTGCGATCGGCGGATGAGATTTTGGTTTATTGTGGGTCTGGTGTAACAGCCTGTGTAAATTTGTTGTCTTTGGCGATCGCAGACATTGACACCGGAAAACTCTATGCAGGTAGCTGGAGTGATTGGTGTTCTTACTGATGAATCTCAGGTGTGCGCCAAGTTGAGGAAGGCAACAATGGAACGATTGTTGCAATCGCTCATGGCGTAAGATGAAATCAATAACTTATGGTTCTAAAACTTGGAATTTAAGCATGTGCCTTATTATCAGCTTAACGATCGCTTCGTCTTAATTGGATATGAGCTTTCTTTGATAAGAAATACTGAACTTTCCGCTCATCTCACGGTTGAGGGCTAACTAGATAGCTGTACACTTTGCTTGGCAAGATTATGCTAGTAAGTCCGATATACGCAGCAATCCTCGGTTTTGTATTCGTAGCGCTCAGTGTTCGCACCCTCCTGCTGAGAAGGCGTTTGAAAGTAGCGATTGGGGACGGAGATCAGCCCATTCTGGCGAGAGCAGTTCGAGTTCATTCAAACTTCGCTGAATATGTACCGCTCTCACTGATATTGGTCTATTTTCTAGAAATTCAGTCAGGGACAAACCTGTGGATTCACGTCCTTTGTAGCGCCCTCCTGATTGGACGAATCACTCATGCTTTCGGGGTCAGCCGAGTGGAGGAAAATTATAGGTATCGAGTGATCGGCATGGCGCTCACTTTCACGGTTATTATCTCTGCATCGCTAGGACTTCTGGTCATCTATGCGCTCCACAGAAACTAGATCAGGGAATCAAGTTTAATTGTTGAGAACCGTTGAATCTTTTACTTCTTGTTCAACAGCGCTTTGAATTCGTATTGCTTGCCCGATCGACCCGCCGTCACTTTCACCAGTTCGAGATCAATCGGGCGATCGCCGTCAGAAAACTTGACTGGATGAATTGCGCCCATCACCGCAAAGTCAGGACTTGCTAGCGTTCGGCGAATGCCATTGCGAGTTGGCGTACGCTGAAGTGCCCCAATCAACGCTTTGGTTGCGTCGTATGCCAACACCGTTCGCCACCGCACTGGGCTTCCCCAAAGGGTTTTGGCTTGTTTTTGAAACACAGATTTTGACAGCTCAACTTGATAAGATGGCACGGCTAAAACCATTCCTGCGACAGTCTTGCCGCCAATTTGCAAAGTTTTAGGTGAATAAAGCGCATCTCCCGCCAAAAGAGGCAACCGATTTTGATTGGCGTTAATGACCAGAAGCGCGCGATCGAAGAATTCGTTATTGGGTACAAGCATGATCACCTGTGCCCCTTTCCGAATCGCCTGATTTACACTTTCAACCGGGTTAAAATCCGGCTGGCTCAAATCGATCGCATCAACCACTTGACCGCGATCGCCATAAAACAACGCTTTACTAAATTCGTCTTTAAGCGAGTTGCTATAAGCGCTGGCAGAATTAAAGAACACAACAGCTTTGCGTTTTTTAAGCTGCGTCACCATATAGTTGCCAAGCTGTTTGGCAGGCAGTTGATCGCTAGGCATGGTGCGAAATATATAGGGACTAAACCCCGATAGCGCAACAGCAGAACTCACGGGGGAGATAGCAACAAGTTCTCCAGATTGATAGATTGTTCCCGCCGCGAGGGTGGTGTCGCTCGTGCCGTGACCAATCACGCCTAGAACTGTTGCATCATCGACGAAGGCTTTCGCTACTTGTTTAGCAATTTCTGGTTGACTGTTATCTGTGGCGATCGTCACCTTCAACCGCACCCCATTCATGCCTCCAGTTTGGTTGACCTGATTTTGTGCCTGCGCGACTCCTTGCAAAACCTCTGCCGAAGAACCCGGCTGAGTGCTAAGGGGCACGACTACGGCAACGGTGTAAGACTTTTGCTGACCAATTCGAGCATTGTTGAGGTAGATCAGCGTTTCAGGGTCGGCGAGGTTGGCTCGACGCGCTTTTTCTAGTAGAGTGACCGCTTGGTTGAGGTTTCCGGCGGCGATCTGGTCGGTGGCTTCTTGCTTGAGCGGCAGAATCGTTCCGGGCGTGAGAATTTTTTCGCCAGCGCTAATCTGAGTCTGAATCGAAATCGGACTGACGATCGGCAGTGCCTGAGGCGTTAATGAGCGAGTGACCATCCAAGTAGCTAGGGCTAGAGAAGCCGCTGCACCAACGCTAGTTGCGATCTTCAAAGGCATCGCAGTCCGGGCTAAAAATCGCGGACGTGACGGGGCGATCGCGGCATGAGCCTGAACATTAGCACCCCGAACGGCATCAAATCGAGAGAGCGGAGCCTGGGTTCGATTCTCTATTTCGTGAAGAGGTTGGAGGGCTTCTAGCGCTTCGGCAGCAGTTTGATAGCGCTGGTTGAAGTGGAACTTCGTCATCTTTTCCAACACGGCGGCGAGGTCTGGCTGCACTTCAATCAAATCTAGCCAAACGAGTTCGCAGGTGTTGGGGTCTTGCGGCAGTTGCACCGGACGCGCCCCCGTCAAAGCTTGAATGCCAATCACACCCAATGCGTAAACGTCGCTGCTAAACCTCGGTTTGCCTAAACACTGTTCACTGGCTCCATAGCCTGACGTGTAGACTGGCATACTCATGTCGGTGATGCCGGTGGCTTCGGCGATCGTCTGTTCGATCTTTTTAACGGCACCAAAATCGATTAGGACTAGTTTTTGATCGCGATCGCGACGAATTAAATTCTCAGGTTTGATGTCTCGATGAATAACGTTTTGAGCATGAACAAAGTTCAATATGCCCAAGACATCTTCTAAAAGCAGAATCACCTGGGCTTCAGACAGCTTTTTTCCGGGCAGCAATTCGTCACTGAGCGGGTGCCCTTCGATGAATTCTTGAACGAGATAAAACTCTTCGTCTTCTTCAAAATATGCCAACAGTCGCGGAATTTGATCATGTTCGCCCAGCTTCTCTAAAGTTTCTGCCTCTGAGAGAAACATCCGCCTCGCTTGCTGCAAAATCGCAGAATTGGGGCTGGTAAAACTGAGATGTTTCAATACGCACAAAGGGTTCCCAGGACGCTGAGTATCCTGAGTGACATACGTGTGACCAAATCCGCCTGACCCCAGCACCTTGACGATTCGATAGCGCGAACTGAGCAGTCGTCCTAACATTGCGCCCGTAGATGGTAGACAACCCGATTGTAGAGCGATATGCAGAGGAAAGATAAAGGATGAAGCATGAAAATTGAGCAGAAACACGAATGGGTTTTGACCGCAGAAGCCGCGATCGAGATTCAGCAAACGCTGCGAACTGAGGTGATCACGCGCGATCGCTTTGGAGTAGTGAACTATGTAGCGGGCGTTGATGTCGGCTTTGAAGCAGAAGGAACAATTACGCGGGCAGCCGTTGCGGTGCTGAGTTATCCAGAATTGCAGTTGTGTGATCAGGCGATCGCGCGTCGTCCCACCACGTTTCCTTACATTCCGGGGTTTCTCTCGTTTCGAGAAGTTCCGGCGGTTCTAGATGCGTTAGAGAAAGTCAAAATCGGGCCTGATTTGCTGCTGTGTGACGGTCAAGGCATAGCTCACCCTCGGCGGTTTGGCATCGCCTGTCATTTGGGTGTGTTGACCCACTTACCCGCAATTGGCGTGGCAAAATCTCGTCTGATTGGCAAACACGCTGAAGTATCCGAAAAACGAGGCACTTGGGAGCCACTGTACGATCGCGGTGAGGCGATCGGCGCAGTGCTTAAAACTCGCCCCAACACAAACCCGCTCTATATTTCTCTCGGTCATCGCATTAGTTTAGAAACGGCGATCGCTTATGTGATGGGCTGCACGACTAAATATCGGTTGCCCGAAACAACTCGCTTTGCTCACAAGTTAGCTTCTGGTTGATCATCATGTTTAACACGTCAGTTCGACTAGTTTTTTCGTTTCGTTGTCAGCGGCTTCTGCCCCCTAAATCCTCCATTTTGGGGGACTTTGAACTGGAAATTTTGGCTTAAAGTCCCCCAATTTTGGGGGATTTAAGGGGCGCAATAGACTCGTAACGAAGTCTCAAAATCACGTTGTTTTACGATCGACTGCGAGTAATATCGATCGCGATCTTGCCCGCAAAGTCAGGAATCGGAGCCGCTGGTTTAATCAACTGCACCCGCACCTGAGAAACGCGATCGGAGTTAAGAACCGATTCTGCAATCAGCGTTGCCAATCTCTCTAGCAAGACTAGGTGAGAAGTCTTCACTAAGTGCTGCACGGTTTCGATCACATCACAATAATCTAAAGTGTGTGCCAGCAGATCGCTTTCTCCAGCTTGAGAGAGATCGAGCCACAGCGTTAAATCGACTTCAAACCACTGCCCTAGTTGTTGTTCTTCGGGCAATGCGCCTGTGTAGCCGTAACTCCGAATGCCTGTCATGTGAATACAGTCCATTTATTTCAGATCATAGCCTTTTTGAACATAATAGTTCTTGATCCACACACCAAACCGAATGATCGGGACGGTAATCGGTTGTGAAACTCGATCGAACTTTGCCAGTAGTTTTGACTGCACCGGAAACCAATCATCTGACAAAATTACTGCATTTTTGCCTCGAAAGGGTAGATCATCAGGATACCAAAAATCAAATTGATCGACTCGATCGGAGATCGCTCTCACAGTCTTATCGTTAAGTTGATAAGCCAGCGCAGATGCCGATCGATAATCGGTAGTGATCAACAAGGGCGAAGGCTGAAGTTGTGATGCCTGTTGTTTAACGACGACCGCGACTTCGTTCCAGCCAAACAACATTCGTGAGTCTGGATCAGCGTCTTTGCTAACCAGTGCTGACAACGGTAAAACGCAATAATGCACAACCAGCAGCGTTGCAAATAATAATCCATAAATCTGAAAACCAGCAACCGCTTTAGACTCGAAGTTTAAAGCCCGAATAAAACAGGCAGGAAGTAAAGGAAATAATAGAAGATAAGCGGTGATGTTCCAATAATAAAGTGCAGCCGAAATCAGAGAAATAACTGTCAGAATAATGCTAGAGACTACGAACACCCAAAAGGCGACGATCGGGTAAACAAAATCAGTGCGAATCAAATGACTGGATTGTTTAAAACTCCGATAAAAACCTCTCCAATAAAAGGGAGAAACTACAAAAAACGAAACGCCGACAAAGGCAAGACACGAACCTAATTTAATTCCAGCATTAACTGGATGAATGCTGCGATCGACATAATAATGGAACGACTGAAAATCATTCGAGAAGTTCCATATCAGAATCGGGATCAATGCACTAGCAGCAATCGCGATCGCAAAATAGAGCCGGCGATCGCGCAAAAATGATCTTAATCGGCGATCGGCAATCATCGCAGCGAGAAATCCCAGCGGCACAAACACGGCATTATATTTACACAATCCAGCAAGGGCGATCGCGATCGCTGAT
>JAYVFW010000041.1:0-2257 GCA_043772715.1 Phormidesmis sp.
TTTGGTGTTCACGTCTCAACAGCAGACTTGCCTGTTTAAAGTCGGCGATCGCGTCTGCTATCACGACAGCCAGGGTTGGGATATTATCAAGGTCGAGCAAGTGGTTCACGATCAGGCATTTTATCTTTGTCGAATTTCTGATGGTCACAAAACGCTTTGGGTTAATGAAAATGATCTTGAGTTGGACCGCGATCGATCTAAATAAGCCAAAATTCGTTACTCATAGATCTAGCAATTCGGATTAGGCAATTCACTATCCAGTTTTTTTCTAAAAGCTTGAGACGCAAGCCCGATCGCTGGAGGATAAATCTGATGTTCTTGAAAATGAATCCGATTTTGCAGCGTTTCAACCGTGTCGTTGGGCAACACAGGCACCGCCGCTTGCATGATGATCGTGCCGCTATCGACTTCAGGCACGACGAGATGCACCGTGCAGCCTGTGATCTTCACCCCCGCTTCTAATGCTTGCTCGACGGCTCGATTTCCTTTAAAGCTAGGCAGCAAACTGGGGTGAATATTCAAAATCCGATTTTCAAAGGCGTGAATCAACACAGGGGTGACGATTCGCATCCAACCCGCCATAATCACCCACTCAACGCCTGCTTGTTGAAGGGCTTGCACGATCGCCCGATCCAGATCTTCTCGATGCTCAAACTCGCGATGATTAAACAGGGCTGAAGGAATGCCCCACCGCGTCGCCCGATCGCCCACTTTTGCCCCCGGATTGTTGTAGATCAACAGTTCAACCTGGGCATTGAGTTGGCGATCGGCGATTGCTTGAGCGATCGCCTCAAAATTGCTGCCGCTCCCCGATGCCATCACTCCTAGCTTAACGGGTGGTTGAGTATCAGCGATCGGATTTGGACTAGGGGAAATCAAGCTAGAAACTTCCGCAATTGCTGGACTGTTGCTCATCGCTGTAGGGTTAAGAAAAATCAGAAAACTCATTCATACTAACAGTGAGTCTTGCCGCTCTAACCAGAAGTCCGATCGCTTAAATTGTTGATTACTGAATATGCTGTCAGCAGCCAACACTATGGTGCAAAAATTCGATATGTGATGCCAGGAGAATAGGATTGATTCCTGGCTTGTGTGCAGTGCAACAACCATAGCATTTCACTTCTCAAGCTAAAATGTAGGGATTAACCTTGAAATGAGGTCAAGCTCATGAAAGTCCGGCAACCTCGCTACGGCAAAGAAGAGGTTGCTCGACGGGGTGATGAGGTTTATGAATCTCAGGTGCGTCCCCAAGTCGAGGAAGGCAATCACGGCAAGATTGTGGCGATCGACATCGAAACCGGAGCCTTTGAGGTTGCAGATGATCTGCTAGCGGCATCTAAACATCTCTTGGTACGATTGCCGGATGCTCAGACATGGTTTGTTCGGATTGGGCATCCGTCGGTTGATCACTTTGGCGCGCGGAGTTTGCGAACGACTCAATAATGCAAGGGATTGTGAATCAGAGTTGTGAGGCAACACTGCCGATCGTTGTCAAAAACAATGCGACAACACAACTGGTAGATGCCGTGATTGATACGGGATTTTCCGGCTTTTTGACCTTACCGTCTGATGTTATCTCGGTTTTGAGCCTGACTTAGGAAGGTCGTGATGTTGCGACATTGGGCGATGGGACTTCCTGCATTTTTGAGGTTCACATTGCGAGTGTGATCTGGGATGGACAATATCGTGAGGTTTATATCAATGAGTCGGAGACCGTTCCTCTAATTGGGATGCGATTATTGCGAGGTTACGATTTGCGGATTCAGACAATAGAGGGCGGTGCTGTTACGATCGAAGCCTTGCTGAACCTGAGTTAGAAGTTTTAAGAATGCAAGAAAAACGAATTCAATTTGTTTCTGATCATCTAGTCGATCAGATTGCTCAAGGTCGCAAAACAGCAAGCTGTGTGTGGCTAAATCAACTCGACGATGAAGATGATTACAATCACGCATTAGTGGTTGGTGAGTACTACATTGTTTACAAATTAGATAGAACGCCAGCCTGCAAAATACGAATTGTTTGCTTAGAGTTATGTACGTGGGACAACATACCAGAAAGGCTTTGGCGGGGTGAAACTGAGAGGTCGGCAGAAGAATTCCGAAGCGACCATCTTGAATATTTTAATAATCCCACTGATGAGTTTGAGTTTGTAGCTTACTACTTTAAACTTGTTGAATCAAATCAAGTCAGGTGATGAGTGCAACCGCGATCGAACCCTTTGTTGGGTCGGACAGCCAGGGGAGCTTGTGACTAAGTT
>JAYVFW010000042.1:0-19935 GCA_043772715.1 Phormidesmis sp.
GTCAAACTGCCCATGTACATCGACCAGCACTTCCCACATTCTGCCAACTGGCGTGCTAGCATCCACTTTTATTTTGCCGCGCCCTTCAATCCAAACGGCTTTAACTAGCAAGCAGGACAAAGCGTAAGCAATGCTAGCAACTTCGTTTCGTTTAGCAGGTAACGTTGAACTGTGGTTTTTATCCCATCCAAGCTCGGTAATGATGTCACTAGCTTTGAGCGTGAATGTGCTTTCCCAAGGTTTTCCTTGCCGCATTGCGTGCGCTGCAAAGATGAACTGTAGCTTAACCGTGTTGAAGCCAAACTTGTTGATAATCTGTTCCGCCGCTTCCCAGGGCAGCGTTCCAATATCGCCAGGACTCGTGATGTAGTGTTCGAGAAAATTGCTTTGATTGTTTTTCGAGTAGTACCGGAAATGAGCGATTCCTGTTGAGTCTGGTTTCCAGAGTTCGGTTTGAAGCTGGGCTGAAATGCTGCTGACGATCGGTAAGCCTGTAGGAATTGCCGCGATCGTATCCACCTGAGATAATCGAACTTCTGTAGAAGGAGATGTTTTTTTAATTTCACTGCTGTTTAATCCTAGCAACTGCTCTAAGGCAATCAGCGGATAGTTGGGCAAGTCGAGATCATGCAAAATTTGGCTGACTAATGTTTGCGAATAGAACTCTTCGAGCCGATGAATTTTGCGCTTCACCGCGATCGAGTTTTGCTCAAACAGATAATCGTAGAGTTTCTGATGCAGAGCGTCTTGGCTCCAGGTTTCGAGTGTTGTCTCGCCCCCAGCCTCTCGTTTTAGGTCTTCTAATGCCCAAACGATCAGGTTCGACCAAATTTCTTTTGCTGCATTTTCCCAAATGCAATGTTTCTCAAATAAGTTTTCAACCAGTGATTTTATGCGGCTCAGCAAATTTTCACTGTCAAGATTAGTTTTCAGTGTAGTTGGGCTATCTTCGCCCGATGATACGACTTCAAAATAAGGAAGCCCAGAATCGTCTGAGCCTTGCCCAGCCCAATTCATCTGATCGGAAACTTGCCGCCTATAGATCGCGACGAGTTCTTGAGTAAGCTGAACCGTCACTAAATCCAGTAATGGAGACTGAGTTCTCAAGTACTGCGTTGCGGCTTCGAGTTGTTGAGCGTCTAGGGGCTGTTGAGCGGTTTGCAGCAATATTGAAGATGAAGAGCTAGATTCTGTCAGTTGACGCTGATCAAGGGCAGTCACGTCAGCAGTAAGCAAATTGATTTCTTGCTGACTCCGCGGAGGCTCAAGCAGTGAATTAGGTGCGAGATTATCGCTGACAGTCTGCTTAGGCTTGCGACTTTTTTTGGCACTGCTACGCGAATTGTCCGTTGTCACGACTCACTCTCCAATCATCAGGAAAACGCCCTCAAGAAGGGATTTTGTTTATGCTATCACCCTCGCCCTTTGAACTGTCTGGTGAAGGATTGAAAGAGGTTAGCATTCATCGATTTTTTGACATCCTCTACGCCCAACCCTTCGGGTATGGACGCAGAAACCTAAGACTCACGACTTAGGTTTCTGCTTCACAGGCACTTGACTAGACATTGCTGCCCCCGCCAGTACGCCTCCACAGACTGTTTCATCCACGCTGTGCCCCAGCGCAGAAATACCTCGATTTCGGATCACTTGTCCGGCGGCTACATCCCGATTGGTCGTGTAGCCACACTCCGGGCAGTGATGCACTCGCTCACTCAACTCTTTCTTGCCCGTATGCGCCTCGCAGTTGGGACAAGTTTGACTGGTGCCGTTCGGATTCACCTTGCCAAAATGCACCTCTCGCTTCCAGCACACCCAAGGCAAGATCTGATTGAGGAACTGTCCAAATCCAGCATCTAAGGTGTGTTTGCCGAGCATTCCTTTCGCCATGATGCGGAAGTCTAAATCTTCGACAAAGACCATGCCAGCCTGGTCACACAGGTGATGAGCGCTCTTAAAGTGGAAGTCCTTGCGCGTGTCCGAAATGCGTTCATGCACCCTAGCGATTTTCTGGTTGAGTTTGCGCCGATTATTCGATCCCAACTTCTTTCGTTTCAATCTGCGTTGCAGTAATTCCAACTGGCGGTGCATTGATTTGAAGAATTTAGGACGGGGCACCAACTCTCCGTCTGAGGTCGCAAAGAAGGATTCTAACCCCACATCCACACCCACAGGATGACCGTGAATCAGCGCACTAGGAATCGTGACATCTGCCTGTAAAGACAGCATCACAAAGTATCCCGATGCTCGTTTGACGATTCGAGCTTGCTTGATCTCAAACCCCTCTGGAATGGGACGAGACAATCGCAGTTTGACGATGCCTAATTGCGGCAACTTGACCGTATCCCCAACCATCGGAGTTTTAAGCATTTGCGGGAACACGAATGAGCGTTGCCGACCCCATTTCTTGAATCTGGGAAAGCCTAGCCCTCTGGTCTTCATGTCCTCAAAGGCTCTGTCCAATGTCCTCAGAACTTGCTGCAACACCTGAGCATTGACGCTGCCCAATTCAGGGTTGGTCGTCTTGGCGGTTGTTAGTGATTTGGCTTGTTTGTGGTAGTTGGGGTAAGGAGCGTCAGGAGGCATGATGTATTCACCCACGAGTGAGCAGGCATTGATGGGGCACTTGCGAGAAGCACTCCAGTCTTTGCGTTCTCTCAAAGCAAAATTCCACACCTTGCGACAAACCTCTAACACATGGTCAATGAGGTCTGCTTGTTCGGGTGTGGGAATCAGCTTGTATTCGTAGGTGAAGGTGATCATGCCGTAATATTAGCATATCTACACTGATATATTGTCTGTGTAGATATCTGAGAGATTGCTTGACTCCGTACCTCCGTCAAGCCGCCTATCCCCCATACGACTAAACGGAGTACCGTTATAGTCGCAGTTCTCCGGCGCTTTGATAGGGTCAGTAGAGGCAACGCGGGTTAATAACACCCAATCCATTCTCTTGTGTACAAAAGTATTTAACGAGCTGTACATAAGAAAACAAATGGGTTTCTATGAGAAAGCAGCATTCGTCAAGGCATTATTTTTGGATAATTCTTAGACATTAAATGCGTCATTCTGAGTAGAACAATTGTTTGATAACTAAACTCTGTGCCTAAACGGTCCTCCTTGCTGCTAAACGGTTACGACGACTTTCTACACAACTTAAAGGAGAGGATTCGGACTGCTCAAGTCAGAGCAGCGCTTGCGGTCAATCGTGAATTGGTCTTGCTCTATTGGCAAATTGGCAGAGAAATTTTAGAACGCCAGCAGCGAGAGGGCTGGGGTGCAAAAGTGATTGAGAAGCTTTCTACAGATTTACGGCATGAATTTCCTGAGATGAAGGGGTTTTCTCGATCGAATCTTATGTACATGAGAGCCTTCGCTGAAGCTTACGACGATGGGGCAATTATCCAACGCAGCGTTGGACAATTGCCGTGGCGACACAATATCGCTCTATTAGAGAAGCTCAAGTCGTTGAAGATGCGGCTTTGGTACGGAGAAAAATCGATCGAGAATGGTTGGAGCCGCGATATCCTGGTCTATCAGATTGAAAGCAATCTATTTGAGCGGCAGGGCGGTGCAATTACAAATTTTGAGCGGACGCTACCAAAGCCGCAGTCTGATTTCGCGCAGCAGTTAATCAAAGATCCTTACCACCTCGACTTCTTATCATTGGGTGAAAACGCTCAAGAGCGTGAATTAGAGCAAGGACTGGTCACGCATATCCGGGACTTTCTTTTAGAGTTAGGCGTTGGATTTTCGTTTGTGGGCAGTCAATATCACTTGGAGGTAGACAGTGAGGATTATTACCTCGATTTGCTCTTTTATCATCTAAAGCTTCGCTGTTTTATTGTGATTGACCTAAAAATGGGTGAATTTCAACCGGAGTTTACAGGCAAAATGAACTTCTATGTGTCTGCCGTAGATGATTTGTTGCGCCACTCTGACGATCAGCCCACGATCGGCATCATTCTTTGTAAGTCGAAAAGCAAGACCAAAGCGGAATATGCACTTCGTAATCTCAATACTCCGATCGCAGTTTCAACCCATCGATTGCCTCAACAGCTACAGGAAAGTTTGCCTTCGGTTGAACAACTAGAGATGAAGCTGAATGCGATCGTGTCAAATGCTCAAGAGACTTCTGAGCAAACCGAGCTTGATCTGTGACTAAAATCACCAGCACCTTAAAAATCTTATGTACAACCTGTAAATTGACTTTGTACATAAGAAACTTGCCTAGTCGAACCCACGTACTACTCAGGATCGGCTATAAAGTTACAGGAACACTTGCACGATTTCCCGTGTGAAGGCTCTCACGCTTCAGCAACGCCTAAATAACCTTCCGTCAGCTTTGCGGAATCCTCAACTATTGGGCAATCGAGGCATTGGCAATGAAATTGGATTCTACATCTTTGATTACGATCCAGAGTGCGAACCTGTGGTTCAGCAGTTTTTTCCAAAGCTGATCGCAAAACTGCATCAGTCTCCAAATCCACTGACGGTACTCGAAATTAATTTGTATTATTTACTACTCAATATTTTAGAAGAACGAAAGCTGCTGCAAAAAGTCTTTGAGCTGGAAGCCAGTCAAGGCAGTTGCAACTTGAAGAGCCGGGTTGCCCCAATGATCCGAGCAGAGCAAATGGTGACTCAGATCCAGAAGCAATTGGTTGAAGACTACGACCTGATTTTGCTGACGGGAGTTGGAGCGAGTTATCCCCTTGTGCGATCGCATACCATTTTAAATAATCTGCATCCGGTTCTTGATCGTAGCCCAGTAGTGATGTTTTTCCCAGGTTCATACGACGGGCACGAACTGCGGCTATTTAACACCTTGACTGACGATAATTATTACCGAGCTTTTCCAATCATTGCTAGGCAGGAGCGATCGCTGTGAACATCACTGAATTGTTTGAAAAAGATATTCGTCGCAATATCAATGGAGTGATCAAAGTCGGGCAGCAAGACAGCGAGAATATCCAGCAGGAGCTAGAAGAGTATGTGATCACCCGCGAGTTAGACAAGCATTTTCGCAGCTTCTTCGATCGCTACACCGATGCACTAACTACCCCAACGGACAAGATGGGCGTGTGGATTTCTGGGTTCTTTGGTTCAGGAAAGTCGCATTTTCTGAAAATTCTGTCTTATTTGCTCTCAAATCGCATGATGGGAGCGCGTCAGTCGATCGAGTATTTTGATGAAAAGCGGGTGCCTGACCCACTTTTACGGGCAAAAATCACCCAGGCGGCTCGGACGAGTGCCGATGTGATTTTATTTAACATTGACTCTAAAGCGGCGGCGGGAAGCAAGAACGATAAAGAAGCGATCGTCAAAGTGTTTCAAAAGGTCTTTGATGAGCATCTGGGCTATTTTGGAGCAGTTCCAGCATTGGCAGAGTTTGAGCGTCAGTTAGATGCCCAAGGCAAGTATGAGGCGTTTTTGGCTGCGAGTGGCTTGGATTGGAAAGAACAGCGAGATGCGTGGGTGTTTTATCAAGACGATATCGTGCAAGCGTTGCAGGTGAGCCGGGGCATGAGTGAAGAGGCGGCGCGGCGCTTACTTGATTTTACTGAGCAAACCTATCATCTCAGCGTTGAGCGGTTTGCGTTAACGGTGCGGGAGTATTTGGAAACGAAAAGCCCCAAGCATCGGCTGATTTTTATGGTCGATGAAGTGGGGCAGTATGTGGGCGATAACAGTAGCTTGATGCTTAACCTGCAAACCGTCGTTGAGGATCTGGGCATTCACTGCTATGGCAGAGCTTGGGTTGTGGTGACTTCTCAAGAAGCAATGGACGAAATCACCAAAGGCAAGCTCAAAGGCGATGATTTTTCTAAGATCGTTGGACGGTTTTATCGCCCGTTGAGTTTGTCTTCTGCAAATACGGATGAAGTGATCAAGCTGCGATTACTCGGAAAAACAGAGGCAGCTTCGACTTATCTAGAGTCTTTGTATGAGCAGAAATCGGCGGTGCTAAAAAATCAGATTACGTTTACTCAAGATTGTGCAGATTTGCCGGGATATGGCAGCGCAAAAGAGTTTGCGGCGGCTTATCCGTTTATTCCCTATCAGTTTAATTTGTTGCAGAAGGTGTTTACTGAGATTCGGGTGATGGGGGCGGCTGGAAAGCACTTGTCATCGGGAGAGCGATCGCTGCTGGATGGGTTTCAGATTGCTTCGCAAGCAGTGGATCAGCAGGAGATTGGGGTATTAGTTCCGTTTCACACGTTCTATCTGGCGATTCAAGGCTTTCTCGATAGCACCGTCAGCCAGGTGATCGTGCAAGCGGAGGAGAACTCGCAGCTACAGCCGTTTGATATCAATCTGCTCAGGACGCTGTTTATGATCAAGTATCTCAAAGAGATTTGGGCGAATGTGGATAATTTAACGACCCTGAGCTTGAGTCAGATTGATCAAGATAAGCGATTGCTAAAACAGCAGGTTGAAGCATCACTAGTGCGATTGGAAAAGCAAACGCTGATTCAACGATCGGGGGATGAATATAGTTTTCTGACGCATGAAGAACAAGACATTGGACGCGAAATTAAAAGGACTTTGGTTGATCCGAGTGATGTGATTGCTGAGTTTCAAAAAATGGTCTGGGACTCTATTTTTACCGACAAGAAACTGAAATACGATTCTCGGCATCAATATGGTTTTAATCGCAAGCTGGACGATCAGTTCTATGGGCAAGCGGTGCATGACTTCACGCTGCACATCATTACGCCGTATAGCGATCGCTATCCTGATTTAACCGATGCAGCCTGTATGATGGCAACGGGAGAGGGACAAGAGATTTTGGTGCGGTTGCCAGAGGACGATCGCTTATTAGAAGAAGCCGATGAACTGGTGAAAACGGATAAGTATCTGCGGCGCAAAAATAGCGGGAGCCTGACGGATACAGTGCGGCGGATTTTGATGGCGAGATCGGACGAAAATAGTCGGCGGCGCGATCGCGTTGAAAAAACGGTACGTAATCTTCTGGCTCAAGCAACGGTGTTTGCCTGTGGGAATAAGGTCGAAACGTCATCACGGGATGCTCAGTCGGTGCTGCATTTACTAGAGAAACAATTTCCCTTGACGAAGCACAAGCCGCCCAAGGAACGGAAGGCGATCACATTAAATCCCAAACTCTACGATGCCTATATCGGACGATATGAACTCTCTGCGACCTTCATTCTGAGAATTACTAAAGAGGGGAATCGGCTTTATCTCCAAGCGACAGGACAGCCAAAAGTAGAACTCTTCCCCGAAACCGAAACCGATTTCTTCATCAAAGAAGTCGATGCCCAAACTACCTTGTCAAAGATGAACAGGGGCAAGTGAACCAATTGATTCTGCATCAATCAGGGCAAAATCTTTCCGCCAAATGGGTTCGTTAGCGAATTAGCCAAAGCACAGAGTTTTGAGGTCAGTGAGATGCCCAAGTCAACGGTTATTATCAATGTGGGGTTTAGCATTCTGGCGTTGTTCATCGGAGCCATACCAGTTGCTGCGAGTTCTGCCTCTGATGCGGCTAAGTCAGCGATCGCGCGTGCTCAAATCCTCAATAGCCAGGGGGCACATCAATGGGAAACTGGACAGGCAGAAGTTGCCCTCGAAACTTGGAGACAAGCGGAAGTTGCTTATATCGCAGCAGGTGACGAAACGGGTAAACTGGGCAGCCAATTGAATCAGGTGCAGGCTCTGCAAACGCTTGGACAATATCGCCGTGCCAGAACGTTCCTGGAACAAATCAATGCCCGATTGCAGACCCTACCAGATTCCTCCTTGAAAGCGAGTGGCTTGAGAAGTTTGGGAATCGCATTATTTCGCGTGGGTGATTTGCCAGCGAGTAAGCAGGTTTTACAGTCCAGCTTAGAAATTTCCCAACGCTTGAATACTACGGCGGATCAGAGTTATACGCTGCTGGCTTTGGGAAATGTTGCGAGAGTGCGATCGGACGATCCAGCAGCCAAAAGCGCTGCAAGTGCTGAGGCAAGTCGTGTTGCAAATGCGAACGTGATCGCGTTCTATCAACAAGCTGCCGCCTCCGCGCCAGACAATTTGATCCGGCTTCAGGCACGCTTGAATCTGTTCAGCCTCTTAGTCGAAAGCAACCAAATCACCCCAGCATCTGCCCTATTACCCGAAATTCAGTCCTTGTTAGCTGATCTACCGCCAAGCCGAGCAACGGTTTATGCTCAGGTAAATTTGGCGGAAAGCCTGATGAAGCTGGGGGATCGGCAGGCAATTCAAAGCTCTCCGACCCCTTTTTCAGTGGCTCAACTTCTGGCTAAAGCGGTGCAACAAGCGAGAAGCCTGACTGATTCGAGAGCGGAAGCTTACGCCTTGGGACAGCTAGGGCATCTCTACGAAATATCGCGCCAGTGGTCAGATGCCGAGCGGGTAACGAAACAGGCGCTCCAAATTGCCGAATCAATTCAGGCGGATGATATTGCGGTTTCCTGGCAGTGGCAATTGGGGCGGATTCTCAAGCAGCAAGAGCGGACGACCGAGGCAATTTCTGCCTATACCCAGGCAGTGAAAACCCTTTCTGTGCTGCGAGGCGATTTAGTGGCGCTCAACCCAGAAGCTCAGTTTTCCTTTCGAGAGCAAGTTGAACCGATTTACCGTCAGTTGGTGCAACTCTTGTTGGAATACAATCCAACACAGGCAGACCTGAAACGAGCGCGATCGGTGATTGAAGCGCTCCAGTTAGCTGAACTCAACAATTTCTTTCGAGAAGCCTGTTTGGATGTCAAGCCCCAACAAATTGACCAGGTTGATCCGGATGCAGCGGTGATTTACTCGATTATTCTGCCGGATCGCCTTGCTGTCATTCTCTCGCTGCCCAAGCAGCCTTTGCGCTATCACTTCACTAATTTGGCATCGAATGCTGATGGAAAGTCAGGTGAGGGGAGTCGGGAAGGTGAAGTCGATCGCGTATTTAATGATCTCTTTGCCACATTGAACCCGTTCATCACCAGTCAGGAGCCGTTGCGTCCGCATCAACAACTATACGATTGGCTCATTCGTCCGATCGAAGCCGATTTAGCCAGGAGCCAGGTCAAGACGTTGGTGTTTGTGCTGGATGGAGTGCTGGGGGGTGTGCCGTTAGCCGCATTGCACGATGGTCAGCAGTATTTGATTGAAAAATACAGTATTGCGCTGACTCCAGGTCTGCAACTTTTGCCACCTCGATCGCTGACTTCAGCACAGTTAGGGACGCTGGCGGGTGGGTTGTCTGAAGCACGTCAAGGGTTCGCAGCCCTTCCTGGAGTAGCTCAAGAAATGCAGCAGATTGCTGCCGTTGTGCCAACTGACATCTTGTTGAATCAGTCCTTCACGAAGACTCAACTGGCAGACAAACTGGAGTCAGCGTCCTTCCCAATTGTCCATCTTGCCACCCACGGACAGTTCTCCTCTCAGGCAGAAAACACCTTTTTGCTCACCTGGGAAGGGCGGATCAAGGTGAAAGACCTTGACCAACTGCTGAAAGTGCGCGACCAAAATCGCCGACCGATTGAACTCCTGATCTTAAGTGCCTGTCAAACGGCAGCAGGAGACAAACGCGCTGCCCTGGGACTCGCTGGCGTGGCGGTGCGCTCTGGAGCCCGCAGTACGATCGCTACCCTCTGGTCGGTGCAAGACAGCTCGACGGCAGCACTGATCACCCGGTTCTATACCGAATTGAAGCAACCTGGTATCACCCGATCGGAAGCGCTGCGTCAGGCACAACTATCGCTACTGCGATCGCCCGACTACCGACATCCCTACTACTGGGCACCGTTTGTGTTAGTTGGAAACTGGCAGTAGGAAATCTCTACTCTCTACCGCAAAGGTTCGTTTGCGATCGCCCCTAAACCTACACTCGGCTGCGCTAAAAAGTCTGCCCAGATTTTCGCTAGTGCTGGATTGTTTGGTTGCGATCGCCGCGCTACCGCTAAAGTGGTCAGGGCATCGTACCAAATGCCTTGTTCACCATACCCAACTGCTTGCTCTAAAGCCGCTTGCTGATTATTGATCTGCTGAGAGGGCACGGCACGCTGCACCCAGGCGGTCACGACCGGATCGTTAGGACTGGGGCGATCTCCACACACCAGCACGATCGCCCACTGATACGATTTACCCACCTCTAGCGGGGGTGAGTTCTTATCAAACTGAATGTCAATGATCCCCGATTCACCCGTAATCGGGAGAAAGCGTTGGGAGTGCTGCTGGGAATCTTCCTCTTTAACACTCAAGACAATCTGACGGGCAGAGGTTTTTGGGAGATAAACCCAAAACGTGGGACGCTCTGCCCAGGTCAAACTGGACTGGTTGGGGGGGACGAGGGCTGTGAGCGTAGGTTCATTTTTGGAGGGCGTGTCTTGGGCACAGTAGCGATCGTTGCGCGATCCGGCTCCCCGTGTAGTGGGTGGTTGCCCAGAGCCTGACGGTTTGAAGAGAACTTGGGTAACTGGGCTACGGGGCTTATCGGAATTACGGACTGGGGCTGGGGTCGTTCCTTCAGTAGAGAGTTGCGCCAATGTTGGTATCGTTCCAACTAGCAACAAGAGACTGACGGACATTGGCATGACCAACGGTTGGAAATTCATAGTGACTCATTTCTTGACAACGCTTGATAAAATCATGACTGTAACTTGTCTATAAGTTATTAATCACAGTTTATAACTTGGTAGAGTTGAGCCTTCTAAAGAAATTTTTTCTAGAAAGGTTTTTCGCCACAATTTCTCAAGTGCCTCAACCTGCTGGCGTAGCACCTCAGCGCGGTACTGTCGATGGAGTCTAGAAACCAATGCTCCTACCAAGACCATACTGATTAGGGAGCCAAACGCGATTAGAGGGACTATATCTGTTTGAGGTTGAGCGATCGACGATGGAGTTGGTTGCACAGAATAGTGTCGAGCAGAGGATTGCGTTGAAGATTGTGTAACCGAAGTTTGTATAGATGAATGCATTCAGACCTCCTTGGTAACTTGAAGTCACCAGTTAATGGCATAGGGTTTGCTTCGACTTTGGTTCCAATGAGTCTCCTTAAATAATTGACTTTTAGAAATTGAGGTTGCATTTTAGAACCGCTGTTAGTTGTTGCCTCTGGAAGGCATCTCTCTTTTGCTCCTATCATGGCTGTTTCCCAAGAGATTTCAAATCCATAAATCTCATGTAAAAACTCATATAAAATCTCATTAAAGAATTGCTTAGTTACATTGATAATCAGTGTTGTCAATCAGAGGGCTTTCTGCTTGAATCAATGAAATTACTTTAGGAAATCTGTTTGGTCATGCTTTTTCAGGCAATAGCGATCGTCCGCTTAAATGAGCGATCGCACCCATTATTGAAAACACACTACTGTGGAAGGCCCCATGCTCCGATCTCAATCCTCAAGAATTTGCTCCCTGGGAATTATTGGAGTTCTGGCAACGTGGGGTGTCTTGCAACCAGCGGGTCTGGCTCAGGTTACACCAGATAGTAGCCTAGGCGCAGCAGGATCTCAGGTGACTCCCAGTGCCAATATCGGGGGGCAACCCACTAACTTGATAACAGGGGGAACACAGCGGGGTGCAAATTTATTCCACAGCTTTAGTGACTTCAATGTGGGCAATTTGCAACGAGTTTACTTTGCCAATCCAGCGGGTGTGCAGAACATCCTGTCGCGAGTAACGGGCACAAACCCCTCGAATATTTTGGGCACGTTGGGCGTGAATGGCACAGCCAATTTGTTTTTTCTGAATCCCAATGGGATTTTATTTGGATCGAATGCCCGTCTAGATCTGCGTGGCTCGTTTGTTGCCAGCACCGCGGACAGCCTCAAGTTTGATAATGGCTTTGCCTTCAGCGCCAGCAATCCTCAAGCACCCCCGCTGCTGACTGTTAATGTGCCGATCGGCTTGCAATCTGGCAGCAATCCTGGGAACCTCCAGGTACAAGGGTCTACTCTCCGGGTGAATCCTGGTCAGACGTTAGCCCTTGTCGGGGGCGATGTTACCGTCAATGGTGGACAACTTCTCGCTCCGGGGGGACGGGTGGAGTTAGCAGGGGTAACTTCAGAGGGCAGCCTCGATCTTGTGGCGAATGGAGCGTCTCTGGGTTTGAGGGTTCCCGCCTCGGTGCCGCGAGCCGATGTATCGATCGCCGGAGGTGCTGTGGTGGACACCCTCGCTGGCGGTGGCGGCAGTATCGCGATCAATGCCAGGAATGTGAATATTAGGGGAGCCAGAACCAGAGTGCGGGCAGGGATAGACTCCGGGTTGGGTGCTGTCGGCTCAGAGGCGGGAGATGTTGAAATGAACGCGACCCAGACAACCAACATTGATGGAAGCGTGATCGGTAATGCTGTGTTATCTGGAGGGACAGGCAACGCGGGTGACATCACCATCACCACCGGGTCACTTACTTTCAGGAACGGCGCTGCTCTAACTAGCAACACCAATGGACAAGGAAATGCAGGCAACGTGACCATCGATGCCCGTGATACCGTGACCTTTAATACGGGGAGTAGCACCGGAGTCTTCAGTGGTGTGGAAGCTACTGGCATTGGTGATGGGGGCAATATTTCCATCACCACTGGGTCGCTATTTGTCCTGGGAGGTGCTCAACTAGTTGCCTCCACCGACAATGAGGGAAAGGCGGGCAGTGTGATCATCAACGCCCGCGATACCGTGAATTTTGATGGGGAAAATAACAATAGATCCCCTAGTGCGGCATTCAGCAATGTGAACGGGAACGGCATTGGCAACGGGGGCGACATTACCATCATCACCGGGTCGCTTAGAGTTGCGGGGGGCGCTCAACTGCAAACCGTCACCAGAGGAGAGGGAAAGGCGGGCAATGTGATCATTAATGCCCGCGATACCGTGACCTTTGATGGGGGAGTCCGCAATCGACGCAGTGCGGCATTTAGCGCTGTGCTAGAGACTGGCACTGGCGACGCGGGCAATATCAACATCACGACAGGGTCGCTATTTGTCACAGGGGGCGCTGGGCTGAGTTCCAGCACTCTTAACCGAGGGGATGCGGGCAATGTGGTCGTCAATGCCCGCGATGCCGTAGTCTTTGATGGGGTGGGTCGCAATGGATTCTCCAGTGTGGCATTCAGCATTGTGGGAGAGACTGGCATTGGCGACGGGGGCGACATCAACATCACCACCAGAGCGCTTGCTGTCACGAATGGTGCTCAACTAAATGCTGGCACCAGCAATGAGGGGAAGGCAGGCAATGTGATCATCAACGCCGATACGGTAACCTTTGGTGGGATGGGTCGCAATGGAGAGCCTAGTGCGGCAGTCAGCCGCGTGGAACAGAGAGGCATTGGTGACGGAGGCGACATTAATATCACCACCGGGTCACTGGCTGTTCGGAATGGCGCTTTCCTGGGTGCTAGCACCCTTAACCGAGGGAATGCGGGCAATGTGATTATTAATGCCCGCGATACCGTGGTCTTCGATGGGGTGGGTCGCGATGGATTCTCCAGTACGGCATTCAGCAGTGTGGAACAGAGAGGTATTGGTGACGGAGGCGACATTAATATCACCGCCGGGTCGCTTGCCGTCAAGGGAGGCGCTCAACTAGTTGCCAACTCCCTTGGACAAGGGAAGGCAGGCAATGTGATCATTAATGCCCGCGATACTGTGGTCTTTGACGGAGTGGGTCGAAATGGACTCTCCAGCGCGGCAGGAAGCCTTGTGTCAGGGACAGGCATTGGCGACGGGGGCGACATCAGCATCACTACCGGATCACTATCGGTTCGAACTGGCGCTGTCCTGAGTGCCAGCACCTTTAGAGTGGGAAATGGGGGTGACATCACTGTGAATGCCAACACCTTAGAAGCGGTCAACGGTGGACAACTACTCACCACCAGCTTTGATAGAGGCGAAGCTGGTGACATCACCTTGAACGTGACCCAGAATGTCACCCTTGCGGGTAGTGCCCCCTCTGGGACAAACTCTGCTGGTAGGGCTAGCTCTGCCAGTGGTCTGTTTGCCAATACATCAAACACTTCCACCAATCGGGGGGGTGATTTGACGATTAATACCAGGCAGTTGACGGTTCGAGATGGGGCACAAGTTACCGTCAGCAGTGAAGGCTTAGGGGGTGCAGGCACCTTAACTGTTGAAGCTGACGCGATTCGGCTGGACCGTCAAGGCAGAATCAGTGCTGATACTACCAGTGGCGGGGGAAATATCAATCTACGATCGCCCCTCCTCACACTCCGCCGCAACAGCAGCATCACCACCAACGCCACGGGCACTGCGAAGGGCGGCAACATCAGCATTGCTGCTGACTTCATTGTCTCGCCTCCCAATGAGAATAACGACATCATCGCCAATGCCTTTGCTGGCTCCGGTGGCAAAATTACCCTTTCCGCCCAAAACATCTTTGGGTTTAACCTCCGTACCCGTGAGGATTTGCAACGCCTACTAAACACGACCAATCCGGCTGAACTCGATCCGCGCCGTCTGCCCACCAACGATATCACTGCCTTTTCCCAGGCGAATCCCACCATTGACACGGGAGCAGTCACCGTGCAAGTCCTGGATCTTGATCCCACACGAGGACTCACAGCATTGCCTACTGACTTTACTGACCGCAGCCAACTGATTGCTGCCACCTGTGCCGCCGACAAGGGCAGTTCGTTTACCATCACTGGACGCGGTGGTTTACCCGAAGACCCAAGACAGCCGCTGATGGGCGGGGTAATTTGGCGAGACGATCGGGGCGCGGGGGAAACGGGAGAAATCATCCCCTCTAAGTCTGCTGATACGATCGTTGAAGCTCAGGGCTTGATGGTCGATCGCAGCGGGACTGTCGTTCTAGTTGCAGGGCAACCCAGATCCCTGCCCCAATCCTGGTATCCAACCTGTGCCTTGCAGCAGCAATGATGAATTGTGGTGAAACTTTGCGAGCGGCATTGAACTGCACGATCGCGCACCTATCTCACCGAGAAAGCTTGATCCCAACTGGCAGTGATGGGGTCTAACAAGAAACTCATCACGGTTTTCTGACGGGTCACAATTTCTGCACTGGCTGCCATGCCCGGAGAGAGCAACACTTCACGATCGCCAGTTCTCACCGATCGCTGCTTGAGTTGAACCTGAACTGGAAACACTAACCCACCAGTCTGTTCGTTCACAGCATTGGGGCTAACTTTACTAACCGTTCCTTCCACCATGCCAAATTCTTGATAAGGAAAGGTTGCCAGTTTGACTCTCATCCCCGATCGTACAAATCCAATGTCTTGGTTTTGCACTTTGGTTTCGAGAATTGGTAATGCCATTTCGTAAAGGACAGAGAAAAACACGTCTATTTAACAACTCGATGGTTCAGCGCGGACCAGTGCGTTGTAATGATGGATAAAATTCCAAATCGCGCCGATGTGATTGTCTAGCTTCTTTGAAAACGACAATGTTTTTCTTACTAACCGTGATACTCGCTGCCGTAAGGTGTTGTTGAATCGCTCGATGTAATTGGTCAATCCACTTTCCTTGCCAACAGCGCGATGTCACTTACTGGGTAGTACCGTCGCGTATGCCTGCCAGTAATCGGTGTAGATGATGGCACATTGACGGTACACGCTCGGCAGTGACTTCCACAACGCCATCGCTGCCTCACTAGATCGATCACCGATATAGCAGCCAACGATTTCACGGGTGGCAACATCGAGGGCAAGCCATACCCACTGCTTGTTTCCCTTGTTGTCCACAAACGACCACACCTCATTCATCTGGACAACCAGTTGCCCCTTGGCTTTGGGCTGTACCTGCACTTGTTGCGGCGCAGAGTCGTAGCGCTCGTTGACATAGCCTTGCAACCAGTCCTCTGACAATTGCATCACACGGGCGATTCCGGCTAAAGGAATTTTCTCCAACAGCAGGCGGTCAATCATCGCCTTGCGGTCTGGGTCAATTGGCTTCCACTGCGGGTCTTCGACGAATTGACGACTGCAATCGCGACACTTGTAATTCTGTTTGCCGCGGCGAGTCGTACCATTCTTCATGATGTCATCATAACCCAACTGGGGCAGAGTAAGTAAGGTTTCAACAAGGCGACAAGTAGAACACAAAACTAAATGCTAACGATTTTTCTCTATCCTTTACCAAATGGCACTACCGATCTTGCACCAGTCTTAATAAGGCAAGGGTAGGGGCTTGACGATGATTTCAAACCCTAGTTCAGTTGCGAGACGGCGATTCTTTTGAATTTGACGTAACAGCTTCATCCAGATTACTTGGGGCAGGAGGAGAGTGAGTGCTTTGATACTCACCTCACCCCAATCGAGCCGACACCAAGATGGGAAGGATTGAGACACCCAACCGGCCAGCAGGTAAGCGATGAGAGACAGCACTAACCAGCGGTAGATTCCCAACCGAGTCTTTTGCCCAAAGCAATGCAAGCCGAACCGATGTTTGATGGTTTTGAAGAAGCCCTCAATGGCCCATCGTTGTCGTCCTAGTTGTACGAGATAGGCTCCAGAGTAAGGGTAGGTGGAAGCGACAAAGCGTAATTCTCGTTTGCCCTCGCTGCGTTTGAGCCAAAACCAAGAGACCGTTAAAGGAGCATCAATGCCCACGAGCCGCACCTGTTGTCCCCGTTTTCCATGACGGTAAAGCGCTTTGAGGGGTTTGCCATTCTCCATTAACGAGTGCAGCGCATTCCGACCACGGCTCGCCAGCGGCGTTTTTGCACCGCCTTGAGAAACTCCACGGTACCAAACTCAGTATCCGCTAGGACGATGACGCAGAAGCGTTTCGCTAGAGTCTTGGGGACACGGACGAGGAGTTTGCAAGCGAGTTGAGGGGGACTTGGGGTGCCCTTGCCGTGCCAGATACAGAAACTCCAGGGGACTCGCCACGAACCCAGCACGAGGTAGAGCATCACCACGTGCAGTCTCCGCTTGCCGTTGAGCACTCGCACCCACGAATTGGGCGGTTCTTCAGGCTCGGTGAGGTCGCCTAAATGCAGAAACTTGCCACACTTGGGTAGGGTCGTCAGGTCAATCAACACTTTGAGCGGACTGCCACTGTGGGGTAGATACTGGGACATCTGGTGCAACACGGCTTGGCGAGTGGTTCGCAACACCGACCGGGTAGACCAATCGTAGTGATTGAGAAATCGACTCAACGCACTGGCAGATTTCGTCTGGCAATGCTGGGGAAAAGGATGTCCTTGTGCTTCCAAAAACAGTCCCATTAGAGAACTGAGACTAGCGTGTTGATAGGGACTAGGCATCAGGTGAAGCAGGGCGTACACTAGTCCTTGGGCGTGTTTCAAGATGGTTTCCATAACCGTCCAATTCTATTTTCTATGCCCTTTCTTACAGACTTTTAGCCGTTTAGCAACCCCTTATTGAGACTGGTGCAAGATCTGAGTTAACTTCGTTTTGTGTTGCATCTCATTCTTGTTGTACTGATACCGCATTCATGGTGCTATTGCAGAGATATGACTGGTTCCGCGATCGCCCCTTTTTCCATGATCGCAGTTTCTTTGCTGGTCGGGATGGGTTGCTCGATCTTGAGATTGCCTCAATGTGTGTAGCCTCTCCCGCAATGACAGATTGAATTCCTAGCAGGTATTCATCCATCATGCTGACGTTGGCGTAGACGAGGTCTTGTGCAAGGGCATCAGAAATACTTTGAGTCAATTCATCCAAGTTCATAAGCGTTCTCCCTTAAATCGTGACATTGAATTTGCGGCGAGATCATGCTGATCTCATGCCCTGAATCGAAGCTTCTACGGGGCTGACTCGACTAAAGCCTTTTGAATTTGCTTTCGATTCTTTGGAAATCTCTCAGTTTGTTCACTAATTTCTGAGCTTGAGCCTCACAGTCTCTTAAATATTTAGTATCTACCTGACTGTTTTTTGTTTCAGAAGAACTTCTATTCGTGATATTCAAGAAAGAGTTAATGCTCTGATCGAACATATTAATTTCTTCTTTTAACTGGGCTTCCAATCTTTGACTCATTCTTTCAACAAAACGGTTTTTGACCACCTTTTGGTAGTAATTTTTTAAGTCTTGTCTAATTTTCTCTGCTGATTTATGGATTTCAAAATCTCTATTTTTTTGATAATCCTTGTATAGTTTGTATATAAACCAAGCAATAGCACCACAAACAAAGATAGACAAAAAGAAAGAGCTAGAAATCTGCTTGTTGATAATTCTGATAATAATCGTTCTACTAAAACCGAGAAAGCTGAAGAGAAATAAAATACCCATGACTTGAAAGACAGAACCTCTAACTTTCTTGATAAAATAAATCCAAGCTGGCTCTTCCTGATATTCAATTCTGACGGGTATTCTTCTTAGAGCAGCTTGAAAAACTCCTTCCAGATCAAGTCTAGGTTTAATTTTTGCAGTGAAGTTTTTGTTACTATTTACATAGGCTGTTTTCAGTAGTCTATTTGAGCTTTTCACTAAGCCTTCTAATCCGCCATTACCATACTCCTTACGAATCTTTCTCCATTCTTCGTCAGCCCATTTCAGCAGTTCACTTTCACAAAACTGCACTATGAAGTCATTCACGTTTGACTCAGACCCTTTCGCTCTTAATTCTAAATATTTTTTACCTTCTTGCTTGAAAACTTGCGCTTCTAAGCCATCTACCAGTTCTTGAATTTTCTGTAGAATGCTATCTGACAATGAATCATCTAGTAAATCCTGTTTTGCTTGGCTGAGTGAAGACTCGATCGCTTTCAACAATCCCGTCTTTTGCTCATTAATTGCTTTTAACATTAAAGATGCGTCTTCAATGCCTTTTCTACCTCCTTGTGGTTGTTGGGCTTTAATTTTCTCAATCTCTTGTTCAAGTTTTTCTTTCTTGTTTAGAATAACTTTATTAGCTTCAGCAATAATTAGGGTAATTTCAGATAAGATACGTCGAAGCTTAAACCTACTTTGCTTTTCACTCGTGGAGGTCAATTGCTGATTTAGATCTTCCAAACTTATAGGAGAATTCTCTTGTTGAGTAATCTGAAAAACTTTGATCGAGTCATACGCTGAAGTGATTAAAAACACTTTAAGCGCAGAATTAGCACTAGCTAAATCTAATAATTTTTCTGCTTCTAAACTTTCATGTTTGGAATCTGCAACGAGAAATAGAATGTCGCAGTTTACTAATCTTCTATAGGGGTTGCGGTCAACCTCTGTCAAAACTACATCTGAGATAGAGGGACACTCAAATATAAGTTGGGGACTCTTAGAGCTTAGAAATTTGTCCCCTAAGACTAAACGATCGCCAGATTTTAAAATGCGGCTACCAACAAGCAGTTCACCATTAATATAAGTGCCGTTCTTACACTCAGCACAATTTTGAACCTGCCACTGATCGGGAGAACTACGATCTTTCGTTGAGTAACCATGCACCTCCAAATGCCGCCCACTCACACAGGTGTAGTGATCGGGAATGTAAATGTCACACTCAGGTTTACGTCCAATTACCGCTCCTTCTAATGAAAGCGTGTAACGAGTCTGTTTAACCTCGTCTTCTAATGGTTGCAGCACCAAAAAAGCTGAAGGCACAGACTTTTGTTCTTGTAACGATCGATTTGGCAATTCCTGAAGCCGAAACTGATACTTCTGCTCTAGATCTTGGTCAGGATTTAGGAGACGATAGAATGAGTTTGCTAAGTCTCGATCGCCACCTAAAAGATGGATAGCTAGCTTTTCTGAACCTAAATCATGGACAATTTGATCTAAATCTTGATTAATCTGTTGAAAGAACTGATCTTGACAAAGATCATCGGCAATTAGCTGTTTTAGTTCCTGGATGTAAGTTAATGGCTGGCTGTTTCTAGTTACCATACATCAAATCCTTGATTCAAAAAATTAGCAAGGTATAAATCACAATGTTGCCGTCTCTATCACCAACTGCCAGCATTTGACCCTCTGGACTAAACGCCAATGCAGTAACTTCCGTTAAATGATTTGAGAAGCTAGCGATCGCTTTACCTGTCTGCCAGTTCCA
>JAYVFW010000043.1:0-6253 GCA_043772715.1 Phormidesmis sp.
GGTCACCGTCGAAGGAGGCTGTGGTCGGGGGATCGGGGCTGAAACGGGCTGGCGAGCAGTGGGGGTGAAGACGTTTACGAGGGCTTGAATGAGGGTATCGCGCTGCTTGCGGGTGAGACGGTTGATGGTGGCACGATCGCCGTCTAAAGGATTTTTTCTTAGGGTGTTTGAGCCGGGGTAGCCTGAGTCGATGATTGGCTCATTGACTTCTAGATAGTCGCCTAGAGTCATTTTCCAATCGAGACGATAGTTGGTGGGGCGACCTTTGACATATTGGTGATAGCGAATCAGGCGACTGACGAGGGTGTTGTTAGGGTCAACTTTTTGGGTTGTGCGGTTGATGTATTGGTTTTCTAAGGGCAGGTCTGGGATTTGCTTGTAAACCTGCTGCGAGACATCTTGAGAGCGAGCGGATTGGGCGATCGCAGGAGGAAGTGAAGGCGTGAGAGGGATGAAGGGTGCGCCGGGGGTGAGTGAGACGATCGTGAGGGTTGCAATAGCACTTTGCTGAATGAGGCGCTTGATTGAATGACGCATAAGGCTAACTCAACTCTCTAATCTGATCATTAGACCTCCTGCACGAATCCAAGAACGCCCCCTGACCCCCAATTCTGGGGGACTTTGAACTCCGGTTCCCCCAGAATTGGGGGTTAGGGGGCGAGATCCAACGATGGTTTACGTCGAGAATTTTATTCATGCAGGAGGTCTATTATTATTTTATCGTATTGGATAAAAGAAGTAAGCTTACAGTTTGCCTGTCTTAAATGAGACTTGCTGCAAGACTCACAGTGAGTCTCATTTAAGAAATTAAAGACGGCATTGCCGTAAGGTGCGCCACTCGTTTTATGGGTGCTGAAGTACAATGCTGCTAGTAGAAGCTGAAATGGATCGGGACTGCTAAAACGCGCTAAAAAGAGGCTCAGTTTTTAGTCCATTTCTAGTCCAGACCAGTTTTTCTATTTTCAAGTCAGCTCTGAAGCTGCTTGTTAACAAGGTTTTTGAGTAACGTTATATAATTTGAACTTCTGTCTATCCCGCAGAAGTTCAAAGAGTATTTAGATAGTCGGTGGAACGCTCATAGAGTTTTGTCGATCGTGAGTCTACAAAACTGAGATGTCAAAAATCTTGCTGATCGGTTGATAGCGGTCCCCTCTGACCAGTATCCTCACAGCATTGATTCATCTCGATTAGATTTTATGAGGCTGCTCAAACAATTGGTTAAGCGCACGATCGACTGCACCAAAGATCAAAATTTTCTGCATGGGTTAGAAAATATTGAGAGTGTGATCTCAAAAGTGCTTTCGGTCATGATGGTGTTGGTGACGATCGCGGCCGTCTTTGATCTCGGCGTTTTTTTAGCGCAAGAGTTATGGAATGAATTATCTTCGCCCAATCACGCACGCTTTAGTGAAGTTCTGTTTAAGATATTTGGGCTGTTTCTAAACATTCTGATTGCGCTAGAAATTTTAGAAAACATTACAGCCTATCTTAAAAAGCACGTCATTCAAGTTGAGCTGGTGATCGTCACATCATTAATCGCAGTGGCTCGAAAAATTATTATCTTAGATTTAAGCAAAACCTCTGGAATCGAAATCATTGGGTTAGGGGTTGCGATTCTCTCGCTGTCAGTAGGCTATTGGATTATTCGTCGCGTTAATCTAAAACAAACTAATTCTTAGGATTTGTTATGGAAGAATTTTTTCAATTTGAAGCAGATTTTGTTGAATCTTTGCGCTGTGTGCCCATGCAAGTGAGGCTCAAGCTAGACACCTGCGGAGTTAAATTAAAACTTCCACAGTGGAATAAATTTAATCAGGACGATCGCCAAATTCTAGTAGACACGTCTTGCACTACAGAACCCGAAATTGCTGATTATCGGACTCTTCTACACCAAATGGTTTTGCAGCGCACAGGAGACACCGCAACCGATTTAGCGATCGACCCTCACCCCGAATGGCAGAACATCACGACCGTTCCTGAAAGTGTGCAAGAGAAATCACAAGCTGTAGGCATGATTCTTTCGCCCGCGCAGTGGTCGGCGCTGACTCCACTGCGCCGGTTTGCCCTCATTAAACTGAGTCGTTCTGGACATGAAAATCATAATTTCTTACCAGCTTTAAAGGAATTTCAGTTGATTTAACGTGAGTTCGACAAAAGCGGTTCGCTCCAGATAGCTTTGCTAAACCGAAGGCAGTGTGGATTCGGAAGAGCTACCTAAATCGCCAAATTTGGGGGGACTTCAAGCCAACCTTTCCGATAATTCTGAAGCGATCGCTCCTAGTGAAAAGATGGTTGCCTTTTGAGCCTGGGTAAGTCCGATCGCATCTTTGATGTTCATTTTCTCATAAGGACGAGGTGCTTGTAGGCGTTGCAAATGTTGACCCGTTGTGAGATTCCAAGATTGAATGGTTTCGTCTTGACTGCCACTCAAAAGGGTGCGATCGTCGTTGGTGAGAACGATCGACCAGACCCAATTCTGATGTCCTTGCAAGAGATTAAGACATTCTCCAGTCGCCACATCCCACACTCGTATTGTAGTATCAGCGCTACTGCTGATCAGTTTGTTGCCCTCCTGATCAAAGATAATCGATAGAACTTGGCTCGTGTGCCCGTGCAGAGTTTGAAGGCACTCTCCAGTTTTGATGTCCCAAAGTTTGATGGTTTGGTCATCGCCACAAGTGGCAAGCCGTTGAGCATCAGGACTGAAGACAACTGCCCAAACGCGATTGGTATGTGCTGCTAATGTCTGGAAACATTCACCTGTCGAGACATTCCAGAGTTTAATGATTTGCTCATAGCCACTGCTAGCAAGCCATTGTCCATCAGGGCTGAAGGAGATCGCCAACACCGAGCTAGTATGTCCCAACAATGTTCGCAAACATTTCCCGGTGTCAACATCCCAGAGTTTCACCGTTTGGTCATAGCTGGCACTGGCAAGTAGGGTTCCGTCAGGACTGAAGGCGATCGCCCACACCCAACTCGTATGACCCAGTAAAGTATTCAAACAAGCTCCCGTGTGGACATCCCAAAGTTTGATGGAGCGATCGAGACTGGCACTCGCCAAAACGGTTCCATCGGGACTGAAGGCAACTGAGAACACTCGATTTGTGTGTCCTCGCAGGATTTTGAAGGGTTGAGTCGGCGATTTGAAATCGATCTTCCACAGTCTGATGGTTTGATCTTCGTGCCCACTGGCAAGCAGGCGATTTGTTGGATTGAGGGCGATCGTATAAATCGAATTACTGTGTCCCTGAACAGTCTTTGCACATTGTCCAGTATAGATATCCCAAAGCCTTGCTGTATGGTCATCTCCACCACTGGCAAGCAAGTCTTTTTGAGGATGAAAGCCCACTGACCAGACTCGATTGGTGTGCTTTTGCAGCGTCTTGACACATTCCCCAGTCTGCAAACTCCATAGCTTTACCGTTTGGTCATAGCTACCGCTTGCCAAAATTTTTCCGTCACGACTTAGCGCCACTGACACCACCACACCTTGATGTCCGACCAGTGTTTTGAGACAACGTTCAGTGCGGAGATCCCATAGCTTGATAGTGCTGTCAAAACTGCCGCTCATCAGCGTTTGACCATCAGAACTGAGGACAATAGTTTTCACCCATTGTTGGTGTCCGACTAGCGTTTTTAAACAGTTCTCTGTGGCGATATCCCACACCTTGATTGCGTTATCTTCTCCAGCGCTGATTAACGTGCGATCGTGTGGGTGAAAAATGACGCTCCAGACACAAGCCCCGTGACCATAAAACGTTTTCAAACACTGTCCGGTTTCAACATCCCACAGCTTAATCGTTTGATCTTCGCTGCTGCTTGCTAGCTGTTGGGCATCTGGGCTAAACGCGATGTCCGTCACAATGCTAGTATGCCCATGTAAAACGCCTCGTGATTGTCCCGTGTAGATATCCCAAAACCGAATGGTGTGATCTTGACCACAACTCGCTAAAGTCTGCTGGTCTGAACTGAAAATAACTCGCCAAACCCAACCAGCGTGACCTTTGAAAACTCCAAGTTGCTGACCCTGAGCAGCATTCCAGAGTTGAATGTCGCCGTTGGTATCGCTGGTCGCAAATAGATGCCCATCGGGGCTAAAGGCAACCGAAGTAATGCCTCCAAGAATGGAAGCAGCAAAACTACAGTCGATGAATTCTGCTTGAGCAAAGTTGACGTGGTGTAAGTTGATATCTCGCAAGTCGGCTTGACGAATCTGCAACTGAGAAAAGTCATAGCCCGTTAAGTCCGTTTCAAGCTGACGGAACAAATTGAGGAGATTTCCGCCGCCGTAGCCAAGCTCAGCCGATTCTTGCAGCTTGATTAAAAGTTGGGTAAGGTGATGCTCGATCGCTCTCGGCACTCGGAACACAGCCAACAATTGCTCAACCACAGGTCTGACAATGACGCGAATCTGACTGTCTCGAATGTAGTCTTTTGCCTGAGCTTTCACGAGAGCATGACTGAGAAAGCGCTGAGGAGATTGAGTAATAATCTCATTGCTCACCTGCTCGATCAGTCGCCCCGTGACGAATTCCATCACCACAGGTTGCAGCGTAAACCCGATCGGGCTGCTTTCAATCAGCGATCGCCAGCGCAATGACTCCAGCACTTCGACCAGTTTCGAGCTAGACAACTCCGGCACGATATCTGCCCGCAGTTCCGAGGGCAAAACGGGTTCGCGATTAATAGCTAACCAATCCATCACTTGAGCTTCTAAATCAGACAGACGAGCCATTTGTTGGTCTAACAAACTACCGATGCCATTAAAGACCACGGTTCCCTGATCTAAAAATTGCCCAATATTGCTTGCAAACAAGTCTCGAATTGAGGTCGCTGCAATCTTAAGCGCAAGCGGGTTGCCCCGATAGTGTTCGATTAGTTTTGCCGTATCAGCGGTTGAACTCGTTAAGCCTTTGGCATCTAAAATATGATGCCCCGCGATCGCATCCACACCTGCCAGTGACCAAGTACGAATCGGTAATTTTTCGCCCTCAAGCGCACTGACCTCCTGCGGTTTTTCCCGACTGGTCAACACCACACAGCTTTGATGAGCAATTTCTCCGACTCGCTTCAGGAGTTCTCCATACTCCTCATATCTACTGCGGTAAGCTCCTGCCCGTTTGCCGCCTTCTAGCACTGCGTCAAAGTTATCGAGAATAATCAAACAGCGCGATCGCCGCAGCAATTCAACTAGCTGAGAAATTTTGTCTCCGATCTCTTGAGACAAATCTTGGTGAGGCGCGAGAAATCTGATCAGTGTGGTTAACAGATCTGCAATCGCTGGGGTATCTCGGAGCGATCGCCAAATCACAGCGTCAAACTCTCCTTGCATTTGCTCTGCTAGCTTGACTGAGAGAGCGGTTTTTCCCATTCCGCCCATGCCCAGCAGCGTCACCAAACGGCAACGGTCTTTCAGAATCCAGTGTTGAAGCGTCGTGATTTCTTGAGTGCGACCATAGAAGATAGAAACGTCGATCGCGTCGCCCCAGTCAGTGCGATGTTGAGTTTTGAGCTTTGAGTTTTGAATTGCAGTCAGGTCTTTTTTCACGGCTCGTTTCAGCACACCTTGAAGATTGTGCTTCGAGACTTTTACGCCATAAGCTTCTGAAAGGATGTTCCACAGCTTATAGCCTGTGTCTTTGAGATATCCCGCTTCGTAGCCAGAGGTTCGAGCAATTTCTCCATATGATAGTCCTTCCCAACTCTGCCGCAGCACCAGTTCTTCGACCTTGTTTAAGCGCCCGCGCTCCAAGATTTGCTCAATGACTGCCAAGGCTTCTTCGATCGTCATCAGTTCAATTCCTTCCAAGCACTACTGGATAGTGTGACGTTTGGGTGTCACTGATTCTGCTTTCAGTAGATACCGCAGCCGATCGAACTTTTTCCGGAGGAACAGAGTGACTCGTTATGCAGTCTTGACAGAAGCTTTAGCTCCACCTGTTCAGTCGTCTCAGTATAATCCCTGACTTTTAACTGACTTTAGTCTGACTTTTTCTACTGGTCAAGCGTGATGCCAAAAAGTTAATGTTGTAGAAACAGCAGGCAGTCAGGGAAGCATCATTTTTGAACTACTTAGAAGCTAAAAGACCTACTTAAAAGGGATCGCGATCGCATTCGGTCATCAGAGTGTGAAGAGGAGAGATCGCCCATCGATCTCATACCAATTTAAATTGAGTACAGGGCAAAAGGGGTAGACTGAAACCAGTCGTTTCGCTGTTTTCCCGATGGTTGGTATCACCTCAATTAACGT
>JAYVFW010000044.1:0-19910 GCA_043772715.1 Phormidesmis sp.
TAACGGCCAAAAAATAGCCGGACAGTTAGGCACGGCAGGCAGCTTAAAGAGAAACCCGATCGCGAGCAGTGACATCCCACCCGTCAGGGCTAACCCTAACCCTACGGCGAGTCTCCAATCAGTCAAAACTCGTCCTAAACGTTTTTTGAGGAGTGCCTTTCGATCTGCCGCGATCGCATCTGGAGGCTGGTTAGGCAGAGACGATGATGGGAGGGGTAAGTCAAATGGTTTCCCTGAGTTCTGCGAATTAGGATTGGGAAGCCGACGCTTTGGAATACCGCGATCTCTAGTCATAGTCCCTTTTAAGAACAGCGTTATCGCTTCAGTTTTGTCAAACCACGGATCAAGACAATAGGTGCAATCCTACTCTTCATCTCTTAAAAAACCAACAGGACTTACGCATTTTGACCAAAACCTCGGAGGTTTGCGTAAGTCCTAGCCAACTTTCTGCCCCAAAGTTTCAAGTTAAGAGTCACTCCTTGCAATTTTAAGCGCTTAAGAGCAAAAATTCAAAATTCAAAGTTCCCCGTAGCTCGATATGATGATAGCCGCACACTTTTAATCCAAAACATTTTTATGGAAGCATTGCCGATCGCGTTACAACAATTGCAGGGAAAAGTCTCGATTGTCACGGGGGCATCGCGGGGCATTGGGCGCTCGACCGCATTGGCACTGGCATCCGAAGGCGCAAATGTGGTGGTCAATTACGCCAGTTCGAGCAGTGCGGCTGACGAGGTGGTTGCAGAAATTGCCGCGATGGGCAGCGAAGCGATCGCGGTAGCTGCCGATGTCTCTAAAACCGATCAAGTCGATGCCCTGGTCAATGCTGCAATGGAGAAGTGGGGCAGAATCGATGTTCTCGTCAACAATGCTGGCATCACTCGCGATACGCTGCTGCTGCGAATGAAGCTCGAAGATTGGCAAGCTGTGATCGACCTGAATCTCACAGGCGTTTTTTTGTGCACCAGAGCCGTTAGCAAAATCATGCTCAAACAGCGATCGGGGCGGATCGTCAACATCACCTCAGTGGCGGGGCAGATGGGCAACCCCGGACAGGCAAACTACAGCGCGGCAAAGGCGGGAGTGATTGGCTTCACCAAAACCGTTGCTAAAGAGCTGGCTAGCCGGGGCATTACCGTCAATGCGGTGGCTCCCGGATTCATCACAACCGACATGACTCACGATCTAAAGTCAGATGAGATTCTCAAATTCATTCCGCTCGCTCGATATGGTCAACCCGAAGAAGTCGCAGGCATGATTTGTTTTCTCGCATCGGCTCCGGCGGCGGCGTATATCACAGGGCAGGTGATGAATGTCGATGGTGGCATGGTGATGGCGTGACTTTTAAGGCTCCAACTATTTTGGTTTCACAACCAACACTGAACAAGGGGCATCCGTGACAATCTGACTGCTGACTGACCCTAATAAAATTCGCTGCATTCCTTTCAAGCCTCGACTGCCAATCAAAATCAGGTCAGCTTTGTAGATATTGGCTAACCGGATAATTTCTTCGACTGGCTCACCCGTCACAATCTCGACTTGACTCTGACAGGGCAGGTCTTTTTGATGATTGTGTAGCTGCTTTTCGATGCGATCGTGCGGAAAACTCTCTAAACCCGCTTCCGGTCGATCGACGATGACTTCTACTTCGGTCTGCGTTGCCACAATCACATGAGCCAAAATCACGGCAGTCGAAGGCTCAAGACGAAGCTGTCTTAAAGTCTGCATGACTTGACCTGCGAGCGGGTCAGGCTCGACATCCAAAGCAACCAGAATCGTTTTCAGCATCGCACCGCTCTCCGATTGCATCACCTATTCACCCTACAACAATTTTAGAGGCGGGCGGTCAAAGGTTTATTTATCGTTGCTGAGTGAGTCGGCAGTCACAGATTCTGGGTTGACAGGTTCAGTTAAGGTGAGGTCAAGGGTTTCGATCGCAGATTCCACTACAACTTCTGGCTCTATGGGTCTGACTCGACGAATCTTAAGATTTGCAATTAACGCCGTGGATCGCTGATTGTTCTCTAGTGAAATCTCGGTCGCCTCATCGTCGAGTTCGACATAGCGAGAAACGACTTCTAGAATTTCTTTTCGCATCGCCTCGATCACATTAGGGGGCAGATCTGCTCGATCGTGCGCCAGCACCAGCTTAAGGCGGCGCTTAACATCTTGGCGGCTGTTGTCACCTCCGCGGGGAAAAAGTCGTTCTAGAAGTTCAATGATCATGGAGGACTAGAAAGAATCAGGGCAAAGCAATTGAGAGCCTGGAAGCGGTGAGAACTCAATGTAGAAAAAGCTAGTAGGTTTCGCCCTCTCTTACTGTTTCACCTGTGAGCAGTATTAGATCACTTTTTTTGACAGAATTTTACGCAACCGGGAAAAAAAGTTATCATTGGGCACCGAAAGATCTTGGAAGGGCACCTTCTCACCATCTAAGCGACGAACGATGTTATCAAAGGCAGTGCCAGCCATAGAAGGCGATTCTGACAAGACGAGCGGCTCACCTTTATTGGTCGAGACAATCACCCGCTCATCGTCGGGAACTACCCCAATCAAAGGCACTGCTAAGATCTCCTGCACATCTTCGACCGACATCATATCGTTTGCTGCCACCATCGCTGGTTTGAGGCGATTGACAATCAGATGAATGCGTTTGACGTTGTTGGCTTCGAGCAGACCAATCACGCGATCGGCATCGCGCACGGCTGCAATTTCGGGAGTTGTGACAATTAAAGCTTCTTTGGCAGCGGCGATCGCGTTTTGAAAGCCCATCTCGATTCCAGCGGGGCAGTCAATCAAAATATATTCGTAGACTCTCGCCAAAGCATTGACCAACTGCCGCATCTGGTCAGGAGTCACGGCATCTTTGGTGCGATTTTGCGCCGCCGGAAGCAGCACTAAATTATTAAATCGTTTGTCTTTGACGAGGGCTTGCTCTAGGCGGCACTGCCCCGACAACACTTCGACAGCAGTATAAACCACTCGATTTTCTAAGCCCAGCAGCAGGTCAAGGTTTCTCAAGCCAAAATCGGCATCAATCACAGCAACTTTGCGTCGCCGCTTTGCCAAAGCCATGCCGATATTTGCCGTGCAGGTGGTTTTGCCGACTCCACCTTTACCCGATGTGATGACGATGATACGAGCCATGTCAATGATGCGATTACAGAACGATTAGCGTTGACCCAATCGGATCGATTCTGAGCAGCTTTTCAGAATGATGATCGTGCTTCAGCCAAGAGTATCAGAAAACTCGATCGATAGCCTAAATTAAGACGAGAATCTACGTACGGGCATGGCACTTCGTTAATTGCTCCGTTTGAGTCGGTTTGTGCCCCTTAAGTCCCCCAATTCTGGGGACTTTGAGCCAAGATTCCCGGTTTCAAAGTCCCCCAGAATTGGGGGATTTAGGGGGCGAAGATCTCAGCCATGACGGATCAAGAGGTTTGATGACAAGATTGACAGGTTATTTAATCCACGTTCCTAACCCGTTTTTTCTGGGGCAGGTTGACGCACAAAATCGTTAGCTCTAGCAATGCGAATATTGCCTTGAGGAGCAACATATGCCACTTCGGGATGATATTGAGCTGGGGGAGTTTCTGGCGCTCTAGCGACTACATCGGCGATGCGAATCTGAGTCGGCTCAAGTTGCAGCGCCATGATCAGACACCGGGCATTGCCTTTGCAGCCTGCGTGAGCCACTCCCCGCAGCCGCCCCCATACAAGGATGTCACCTTCTGCAATCACACTGCTGCCGGGGTTGAGATCGCCCAAAACGACCACCGTGCCATTGTGACGAATTTCGGTGCCCGATCGCAGCGTCATCTGAAGATAGAGCGGCTCATCCATCGCTTGTCCCACTTCGGTTTTAGCCTGATTGAGCGGAGTCACCGGGACAGGAGACTGCTGCTCGATCGAATAGCCAGCAGTGGCAGCGGCAACGGCGGTTTGACGACGACTCGTGAAGACTCGCTTGAGCTGAAGTTGCGCTTCGGATAGGGCATCGGAGATCGCTTGCAGTTGTCGATTGTCGAGAAGGCGATCGTTGACCACTAAATCTACGCTGGTTGCGGGCTGCCAGAATCGCTCTTTAGCATCTAGCTGCTGTTTAAACTGCTGCCAAATTTCTCCCCACGATAGAGCCAGTGAGGCGTTGGCATCAGTCGCTTCTGATTCGGGAGGCAGGGTCAACACGAGTCGTCCCCCTTCACTTTTGAGCCGCACCTGAACCGTGGGCGTAACCTCAACAGGGGGAGTGCTAGGAGGTGTAGAGGAAGTTTCAGAAGTCATGCAGGAGATTGACGGCAACGGATCAAATATATTACTTTTGCTCGATTTCGAGAACACGAGTCAGAAAGTTCGTTCTTTGGGCTATGAATAATTGACAACCGATCGTGAATTAATAGAAGGATTCGTCAAAAAATTTACGTGTCCAATGCTATTTGATTTAATTCGCGATCTGAGTAGACAAGTGATTGCTTGGTGGCGGCACAAATTCGGACTCAAGCTGCAACCACTTTTAACTACAGTTCGGTTGGGAGGGTTGGCACTGGCCGCGATCGCGCTCTGGCTGTTTACTTACATTGCCGAAGAAGTTTTTGAGAATGAGACTCAAGCCTTTGATGCGAATGTTTTGTTGTCGATTCGATCGCTGCAACGATCGTGGCTCGATCCGATCATGGTGTTTATTACTGATGTTGGCGATCCCAGAGTGCTGTTGGTGATTTGTGTCAGCTTGAGCGTGATTCTGGTGCTACGACACCATAAAGCAGAAGCGATGACGATCGCGATCGCCGGATTTGGGGCGCTGGGTCTAAATTTTGTACTCAAAAATCTGTTTGCGCGGGCGCGTCCCGAGTTGTGGTCACGCATTGTCGATGTGACAAACTACAGTTTTCCGAGTGGTCATTCAATGCTGTCAATGGTGATGTATGGGCTGTTGGGTTATTTGTTAGCGACTCGGTTCGATCGGTGGCGGGGAGTTATTGCTACAATTTCGACGCTACTCATTTTGCTGATTGGCTTCAGCCGTCTCTATCTGGGCGTTCACTGGTTCACCGATGTGGTTGGTGGATATGCGGTAGGGCTGGTCTGGCTAGTGACTTGCATTCTCAGCTTAGAAATCTGGAGACAGCGCCATGATTTAACCCGATCGAAAGTAGGTTTGGATGTCTGAAGGTCTACTGTTTAAATTCACGTCAGTTCGACAGAAACGGTTCGCTCCGATGTGAACTCGGAAAGCCCCCTAAATTCCCCATTCTGAGGGACTTTGAACCGGAATTTTTGACCTGAAGTCCCCCAGAATGGGGAATTTAGGGGGCAGAAGCCGCTGAGAACGAAGCGAAAAACTCGTCGAACTGACGTTAAATTCGCTCTAAACATCGCGATCGAACGTCTCGAATAGTTTGACCAAGATGACATTAGAAAATAGAAATCCTTCGGGATCGGTGAGTCTGATTTGTCCTTCACTGAGTAGATGAGAAGCGATTGGGAGCGGCTGACGATCGCGATTCAAAACTTCAATCCATCCTGATTTCTGATAAGGCTGTAAACAAGACAAAACTTCTGCTATTTTTTCTTGACCAAACTGTTGACTCAACTCAGATAAACTTAATCCTTCTGCTAATCGCAGACCCACCATTAGGGTGTCTAAAAAAACACCCGTAAGATCAGGAATGTTTTGGCTCTCGCCAATGTCTTCTTTCTGTTTCGGCACCCATTCGTAATATTCGCGGGTTTTTCTAGGATGAGCTACGCGATCGCCGTTTACATAACTGGTTGCACCCATCCCAAATCCGTAGAACGATTGATTTTTCCAATAAACTCGATTGTGTTGGCACTGAAATCCCGATCGCGCATAATTCGAGATTTCATAATGCTCAAAGCCTGCGGATGTCAAAGTTTGTTGTGCCATACGATACATGATCGCAGTTGTTTCATCAGTGGGTAAAGGCGTTGATCCCGGTTGATAGCGTTTCCCAAAAGCGGTCATTGGCTCGATCGTTAAATCGTAAACAGAAATGTGGTTTGGAGACAGCGCGATCGCTTTATCTAACGAGTCTTGCCACTGAGCGATCGTCTGGTTTGGCAACCCCGAAATTAAATCTAAACTGAAGTTAGAAATTCCAGCTTGACGAATTAAACTAACCGATTGATAAACATCTTCAACGGTGTGAGTTCTGCCACAAGCAGTTAGTAGTTCTGATTGAAAGGCTTGCACGCCTAGACTGACGCGATTGATCCCGGACGATCGATAGCCTATGATCTGGGTCAGATCAAAAGTACTGGGGTCAATCTCTATCGAGATCTCAGCATTGGGCAAAATGCCAAACTGCTGATTCAAAGTGTCAAGAATTTGACTCAGTTGATTAACCGACAACAGCGAAGGTGTTCCACCTCCAAAAAAAACGGTTTTGAGCGGTTGACCTAAATTTTTAGTGAGCCGAATTTCATCACAAAGAACCTCGACATATTGCACGATCGTTCCTGAATTAGTGCCGTTGCGTTTGTCGCCGACGACCGAAATTGGAAAATCACAGTAAAAACAACGCCGCCGACAAAACGGAATGTGAACATAAGCAGAACTCGGAACGCTAAATTCCATGAATCTTTTCTAAATTCCTTCTATTCTCAAACTATCGAAACGAATCTTCTTTGATCCCTACGTTTTTATTGATTTTTGTATCGCAAATTACACGCGCTAGTAGGGTTAACCGCCTACAGAGAAAGGGATTTGCCCGAAACTTCTACAAACTCACAGGATATAATGATTGAGAGGTCAAGCTGATTGCTACCTGACTGAGGTTTGCTTCGTCATCTGACAAGCGATCTTGCCCGATTCACTCTTA
The DNA here is from genome assembly GCA_043772715.1 of Phormidesmis sp. Taxonomy (GTDB): domain Bacteria; phylum Cyanobacteriota; class Cyanobacteriia; order Leptolyngbyales; family Leptolyngbyaceae; genus Phormidesmis_A. Next base: position 6,846 of record JAYVFW010000044.1, read on the forward strand.
GCAATTTTGTTTGGCTAGGGATGTTGGACTTTAGATTTTGGATTGCTTTTGATTTTAGAATTCCTTCCTTCTAGAAAGCTCTAAACCTCACTTTCGCTAGTTCATTCAATCCAAAATCGTTAATCCAAAATCCAAAATCGACAAACTCCCTTACTCCAAAGATTATGCTCGATGCAGTCATTATTGTTTCATTCATCCTAGCAGGAGCGGGAATTGGCTTTCACGGCATTGAAGCGCTGCCAGGTGGCGTTTTGCAACAGGTAACAAACCCGGAGGCTCTGCGTTTAGTTTGTGCAGGCTTTGGTGCCCTGATCGGGTTTGCGGTGGGTCTAATTGCTCAGACTAGCTACCGTCGCGTGGCTCGTCAGATTCGCGAAATGCCTGCTGCTGTGTTGCTGAGTCGATCGGTGGGCTTAGTCCTCGGTCTATTGGTGGCAAACCTGCTGCTGGCTCCAATCTTTCTCCTGCCCATTCCGCAAGAATTCTCGTTTATTAAGCCGCTTGCCGCTGTGGTGGGAAGCATTATGTTTTCGGTTTCTGGCGTGTCGTTGGCAGATGTGCATGGTCGATCGCTGCTGCGGTTAATCAACCCCAACAGTGTTGAAACGATGCTGCTGGCAGAAGGCTCACTTAAACCTTCTAGCACCAAAGTTTTAGACACAAGCTGCATTATTGACGGTCGCATTTCTGCGCTGCTCGACACAGGGTTTCTAGAAGGTCAGCTTCTCGTGCCTCAGTTTGTCCTGCAAGAATTACAGCAAGTGGCGGATGCCTCCAACGATCAAAAGCGAGTTAGAGGACGAAGAGGGCTGGATGTCTTGAATCAGATTCGGGAGGCTTATCCAGAGCGAGTCGTCATTCACTCCGCCGATTATGAAGACATTTCGACGGTAGACGCGAAGCTGGTGAAGCTCGTTCAAGATATCAATGGCACGCTGCTGACGACTGACTACAACTTAAATAAAGTTGCCACGGTGCAGCGAGTCCCGGTTCTGAATGTGAACGATCTGACTCATGCAGTTCGTCCGTCTTATCTTCCAGGCGACAGCATTGATCTCAAGATCCTCCGAGAAGGCAAGGAACCCGCTCAAGGAGTTGGCTATCTCGACGATGGCACGATGGTGGTGGTTGAAGAGGCTCGCGCCTTTGTGGGGGGTGAGCTTCAGGTGATTGTCACCAGCGCTCTGCAAACATCTGCGGGACGAATGATTTTTGCGCGACCGAAAGCGTCGGCGATCGCTTAACTAAACGTGAGATGACTCGATCGCGTCAAAAAACCTGTTCTCTCTGCAAAAAATCCGCTCCAGTGCTCTACCGTGTGCAACACGACGAGTCAGCCGAGTGGATTTTTGTTTGTCCTGACTGCTGGCAGAAAGTCAGCCAAGATAACCCTTTCTACGTCTACGGCGGCACTTGGAAAGCGCAAAAGAAATAAGCTTTCTCTACAGAAGAACCACTTCTTTTAAGTGTTTCAGAATGCTTAAAACGCTATACAACTCATTGCCAGGATTACGCAAAGAAAATAGTCGAGATAAACCATACTGGGGAGTTTCTTGCCGAATCAATTTCACAAATTGAAACTCCGTGCCATTCAAAAGAAAGCCAAACGTCGGGGTTTCATGGTTAGGACTTGACATCATGTGAAAGAGCGCTTGAGCGAGTCCCTCACTTACATTCAACGAATGGCGTTTCGCTTCGACCACAACTGCCCACAAGCGTTTGTGTAAAATCAAAACGTCAATTCTGCCACGAATCACTTCATTTCCATCTTCAAATGAAATCTCGATCGGCGTTTCTGCTTCTGGGAAAAATGGCGGACTCGTCAAGCCTGCCGCAAACAGTAAATGGGCAAGAACGGTCAGTTTGATGATTTCTTCAGAAGGCGAATATTTGGCGATCGTCAAAAAGTCTTCTTTCACTTTGTCTAGTGTCTGCTTCTCAAAGTCCGAAAGATCTGGCATCTCTCCTTGCCATTCTGAGAAAAATTTCAGATCTCGAACTTCTTGCAGATTGAAGCGCTCTTCGACCTCATGAAGTTCGAGATTGCTAGCTTGAATCATTTGAACCATAGCGTTTGCAACTCGGTGGAATAGCTCTAGTTTATCGGCATCTAAGACTCGTTAGATTGCAGCGTAGTTTTAGAAACGATGCGGGTTTTCTTACGATCGCCCTCCGATAATTCCTGCCCTGCCTGAATTTGCGTTGCGCTATTCTGCAAAACCGTTGCCGCTCCCTGATCGCCCATTTGGAGGGCTGTCTTCGCCGCCGTTTGCAGCATCGTCGCCGCCCCGGAGCGATCGCCCTGCTGCAATTTCGCTTCGGCAATTTGCGTCTGTCGATATTTTGCCAGTGCCAAAATTTGATTTTGCACCTCAGGATTTGGCGCAGGCTGAAACGCACTTAATGCTGAAACTTCGATCATAAACGACTCCGACAGCAACCCTTCTTGCCCCACTGCGGGATCGTCATAGCGAATTTGCACCGACGCGATCGTTTGCTTGCCTGCGGGCAATTGACCGACATACAGATTCGCCAGCACCACACGAGACGAATCGACCATCAAATCACCCAAGCGCACCGTGATCTGATCGCCATCTTGATCGATCGGCAACTCGATCGTATCCGGCGCGACTTGCGCGATCGGCTTCAATTCCGCGAGTCGTGCTCTTGGAGTCAGCGACAAAATCAGGTGAGCGTTGGTCAAACTAACTGACTGAATGCGATCGAACAATCGGCTAAACTCACTCGTCGCCTGATCGGGTTGCTCAATAAAAGACAGCGTTCCGCCACCCGCGTCTGCAAGCTTTTCCAAAACGTTTTGGTTCCAGGCATCGCCAAACCCGAACGTATTCAGCGTCAAGTTATAGCCCGTTGCTAATTGAGCCAATTTTAGGCAGCGATCGTTATCACCATGCTCATTCTCACCGTCCGTCAATAAGAATACTTGCGAAACCGCGTCCTTTTTGCCTTTTGCGAGTTCTTCAATGCCAACGCGTAACCCTTCATCGATCGACGTTCCGCCCGCCGCTTCCAACTGATGAAGTGGAATTCTTAGATTGCTCAAATCGTCGATGACTTGATTGGGCACCAAGACTTTTGCCCTGTGGTTAAATGTGACGATCGAGATGCGATCGCCTGGAGATAACCGTTCTAAGATTCGCTGGGCAGCCTGTTTTACGGTGCTAATGGCTCGACCTTCCATTGAGCCACTCTGATCTAAAATCAAACACAAATTCAACGGCACACTGCGTCCTACGCCTTCGGGGATCGCGGCGATCGCAATAGAAACCTGACGCTGGCTGTTAAGCTGCGTTACGTCAACACCAGCATCACTCAACGCACACTGCAAGCCGACTCGCATACTGGGAAGCTCCTAGATTAAACGGGGAAGAAACCACAACACTCCACAGCAAACCATAGATCTTAGACGTTCGGCGGTTAACTACAGCTCAATCCAGCATTTTCCGCAGCTTCGCCAGAAAACTTTTCAACTCAGTTCTTTTTCCCCACGATGGGTCGGATATCTCCCTACTCTCTTCTCCTTCATGAGCGGCTAATCCCGCGCTACTATGAATGAAGCGCCACCGTTAAGGCATCATTACGCTATGGAATCACCCATCAAAGCTGTTCAGTCTACAAATTATGGCGATGCCTACTATCGCACGCCTCCTCCTGACTTAGCCTCACTGCTGCTAAAAGAGCGCATTGTTTACATGGGCGGTCCTCTCCACTCGATCGACGAATATCGTCGCAATCCTGGTCAAGACGTAACTCGGCTGATCATCGCCCAGTTGCTCTACCTTCAGTTTGACGATCCCGATAAGCCCATCTTCTTTTACATCAATTCCACAGGCACCTCTTGGGACGGCGAAACGATCGGGTTTGAAACCGAAGCCTTTGCCGTTTGCGATACGTTGAGCTATATCAAGCCTCCCGTCCACACGATCTGCATTGGTCAGGCAATTGGCGCAGCCGCCATGATTCTCTCGGCGGGCACGAAGGGATTTCGGGCTAGTTTGCCCCACGCTACGATCGTCCTCAACCAACCGCGTTCTGGCGCACGGGGTCAGGCAACCGATATTCAGATTCGGGCAAAAGAAGTCTTAGAAAACCGCGCCGCGATTTTGGATATCCTCTCGAAGAACACGGGGCAACCGACTGAGAAGATTGTTAAGGACACCGATCGGACATTCTATCTCACGCCTCAAGAAGCTAAGGAATACGGACTGATTGACATCGTGTTAGAAAGCACTAAACAACTGCCCGCGCCCGTCCCTGCTCTGACCTGATGTTGCATCGTTAGCCCACCGTCTTCCAGCTAGGATTTATGCAAGTTCCCTATCGCCTTCCGGGCAGTCAACAAGTGCAGTGGGTCGATCTTTACACCCGCATGAGCTTCGAGCGGATTGTCTTTCTCGATGAAGAAATCGACGACAACTTCGCCAACTTTATCGTCGCCCTGCTGCTCTCCCTCAACTCTGAAGACTCGACCAAGCCGATCTTCCTATACATTAATTCTCCCGGTGAGCAATCGGCACGGCGCACGGGGGGCATGGTTGCCAGCATGGCAATCTATGACACCATGCAGTACATCAAATCTCCCGTCCACACCATCTGTTTGGGACAGGCAGGCGGCACTGCCGCGATGTTGCTCTCTTCGGGTGCCAAAGGTTCTCGATTGAGCTTGCCGAGTGCTGAAATTGTGCTCTCGCCGCAATATAACCGAACGGGCGGACAGGCAACTGATATCGAGATTGATGCCCGAAAAGTCGTCTCAGATCGCGCCATGTTTGTAGAAATTTTGGCAGACAACACCGGGCAATCACCTGAGAAGATTCTCAAAGACCTCGATCGTCGCCTCTATTTCACCCCGACTACTGCTCAGGAATATGGCTTTATCGATCGAGTGCTCGACCCTAAAAACCTGCCTGCTCCCGTTCAGTCCCGTTTGACCTAAACCCCTTTACTCCCCCTATTTGTCTTATGCCAATCGGTACTCCCAAAGTTCCTTACCGTCTGCCTGGTAGCTCTTATGAGCAGTGGATTGATATCTATCAACGCCTCAGCCTGGAGCGGATTATTTTTCTCAGTCAGGAAGTAGACGACAACATCGCCAACGCGATCGTTGCCTCTATGCTTTATCTCGACTCTGAAGATCCCGGTAAGCCCATTTCGCTCTATATCAACTCACCCGGCGGCTCTGTTACCGCAGGCATGGCGATCTATGACACAATGCAACACATCAAGTCGGATGTAGTGACCATCTGCGTCGGTCTTGCCGCTTCAATGGGTGCATTTCTCTTAGCTGCCGGGACGAAAGGTAAGCGATTTGCCTTGCCCCATGCGCGAATCATGATTCACCAACCTTTAGGTGGCACCGGGCGCAGCCAAGCCAGTGACATCGCGATCGAGGCAAAAGAGATTCTTCGCATTCGCACTCAACTTAATGGGATCTTGGCAGACCGCAGCGGACAGCCTCTCAGCAAAATTGAGAAAGATACCGATCGTGACTACTTCTTGTCGGCTCAAGAGTCGAAAGAATATGGTCTGATAGACAAAGTGATTGGATTGGTTCCTGATGGGCAACCTTAGCTCATAACACCCGGATAGAAGTGCAGAACTTAGAATTGTGAACTATACGGCTTGTGCCTTTAGGGTACTGTAGTTTTTGAGTCTTTGTGCGTTACTCCTTGCTTTAAGGGCAGAACTCTGAAATAGTTCTGCCTCTTTTCATATCTAATGAACATTGCAGACTGCTATCGATTATTAGGGTTGAGAACGGGAGCGTCGTATGAGGACATTAAAGCCTCTTACCGTCGTTTGGCGCGGCAACTTCATCCCGACATCAACCCAGATCCACAAGCGAACGAAAAATTTATTCAGGTTACCGAGGCTTATCGGTTTTTGCTAGGAGTGGTGAGTCCTTCAGGGATCAATGATGCCGCGCCCCAAGTTGCACACAGCCGTCCTCAGCCAGACGTTGCAAAACCAAAAATCACGGTCACTCGCAAAGAACCCACTTCTGCCGAGAATAGGGTGAAGCCAAAAGTGACGGTTATTCGCAAAGAAGACCCCAGAAAAGCCAGCCCCGTTAAACCTGATCCCAAACTTTCTTTTGTCGATCAGCAGCTTAAACAAGCGTCTTATGAGCAGCTACAGCAGCTATTGAGAGAAAAGCGCTTTCCCAGAGCGATCGCCCTGATAGAAGGACTGGCTCAACGGCTTCCCAGCGATCCTGAGATTCGGCAGTGGCAGGGCATCGTCTATCAAAGCTGGGGGCGGCAACTGATTCAAGAAAAGCAGTTTGAAAAAGCCCGTCTCTATCTCAAAAAAGCGCTCCGCACAGACCCCCACAATCGATCTCTCTGGGGTGAGGTAGAAAGAGATTTTCGCCGCCTTGAGCAGGTTATGTATCAGCAAAAATAGCGTTAAAGGCTGAATGGATCTAGGAAAATCTACTCAACGGAGGGGCGTGACCCTTCAAGAGGGGATGCTTTTCTATCCGCACTTTGGTATAGTGTAGGTATAGACAAATAACTACTCAGTAAGGGTTGACGAAGACTTCTATCAGTCTTCTGCAAGCGTAAACTAAGTTTTTGTAATGCCCGAAGACTTTAAGAGATTTGCTCTAATCCACAAATCTTTAGATTTAAAATATCGTATAGCCAAATCTTGAATTGGATACAGCTGCGTTTTCTAAGAACACGTCGCATACCAAGAGTACGCTTATCCACTTGAAAGCTACGGGGTTTTCCGAGTGATCGCTATTTCACCTCGTCCAACCGGGCATAGCTGCAATACAGTTAGCTTCGCATCCACTCTTTACTTAATTCCGATCCTTGATTTGCTCTTGGCAAAAGTTCCTCATCAGTGGAAGGCTGAGATCAGGCTAGGTTTGCAAGAAGCTCTGGTCAATGCTGCTAAACACGGCAATAACTTAGACCCTTGCAAAAAGGTTTTAGTTCATTTCTCGACTGCCTCTGATCATTACTGGTGGGTGATTACAGATCAAGGATCTGGATTTAAGCCTCCTCACGGTCATGACGACTCAATAGTTGAGCGACCTCTTCCCTGCGATCGCCATGAGTGTGGACGTGGGCTTTACATTCTTCGTCAGGTGTTTGACGAAGTTGAGTGGAATAGCCAGGGAACAGAATTACGGCTCTGTAAGCAGGTGAGGACATCAACAAGATTACCCTTGGTACTTTAGTACTAAACTGTGGTTCTTGTCAAGGTTCAAGCTAAGAAGCTGAAATCAACCAGGATTAGTAATGCATGACACTGCCGTCTCTGGCTGCATCATGCTTTTACAATAGACCTCCTGCACGAATCCGGGAACGTCCCTTAAATCCCCCAATTCTGGTGGACTTTGAACTCCGGTTCCCCCAGAATTGGGGATTAGGGGCGAGATTTTAGGGTATTTACATTGAGAATTTTATTCGTGCAGGAGGTCTATTGTTTTTGCGATCCCAGAAAGATTACTCTACGATCGCTCCTTGCTTGTCAATCTGCAACAATTCGACTTGAGCATTCACTCCTTGTCCTGCCCAAGCGCTGCTCATCGCTGATCTGACTACTTCTGCGTGAGCCGGGTCTGCCAATGTTAAGAGGGTTGGACCTGCTCCACTAATGACCATTCCATAAGCGCCAGCGGCGAGGGCTGCCGATTGCACTGATTCATATCCTTGAATGAGCGCTTGACGATAGGGTTGATGAATTCGATCTTGCAGAGCAGATCTGAGCCAGTCTGATCGTCCTGTCTCTAACCCGCGCAGCAGTAATCCTAGGTGAGCGGCATTAAAGATGGCATCAGCGCGAGTGTATTGGGTCGGCAAAACTCGTCGTGCCTCAGCCGTGGAAAGCTCAAAGTCGGGGATCGCCACGATCGACACTACAGACTGATCCCAAGGGACATCACAAATCTCCCAGTCGCGATCGATTCCCGATGCTGCAAGGCGACATCCACCCATCAGGGCAGGCACCACGTTATCGGGATGTCCTTCAAGGGCGATCGCCAACTGCATAACTTCTTCTTGACTGAGAGGCGATCCTGCTAGTTGATTGGCACCCAATAAGCCACCTACGATCGCCGTTGCCGAACTGCCTAACCCTCGCGCTAAAGGCACATCCATTGCGATCTCAATTCGCACGGACGGAGGCGTTTTGCCCAGGTGATCATACAGTTTGGTAAACGATTGATAAACCAGATTGCTGGCATCAGTGGCGACTCGATCGGCTTCGGCTCCGGTGGCAACAATTTGCAAAACTTCTCTAGGAGATAGAGAAAATCGGAACTGGTTGTAAAGCGTCAGGGCAGCACCCAGGCAATCAAACCCAGAGCCGAGATTGGCAGTCGTTGCCGGAACTTTGACCGTAACCGCAGAAGTAACAGACATTTGCAACCTGGAGTGAGTGAATCTGTTGGAGAAAAGTCTCCATTCTAGGACTTACGCAAACCTCCGAGGTTTTGGTCAATATGCGTAAGTCCTGCATAATCCATTTCATCAGATTAGGGACTCGATTTCACTGCAAAATCACAAACTGGTTGGGTTCAAGCTCAATCTGCACAAACAGCGATCGCATATCTGGGTTCGGGTGCGATTGAATCAATACCGTTCCGGCTTTGCCGTAGAGAAACTTCAGGCTATCTCCGGCTTTGTGTAAGCCGCCATCAATGAGCACAAAATCTTGGCGCGTTGCGATCGTAGACGTATTGTAAGCAATTAGCACTTCTTCCCCCGCCAAAATTCGTGAGAAGGCGATCGTGCAAGGTTGCCCTTGAGGAAGCCCAAAATCGTGTCCGTTGCCTGAGATTTCGCGAAAATACATTCGCCCAAAGCGCAGCGCTTCGATCTGTTGGTAAAGCTTGGCAATTTGGCTGATCGCCTCATAGATGGTGCAGCTTTGGTTGAGATAATTGACGTTGGGATCACTGAGATCAAACATGGCTTCACGAATAAATTCGTCGCCATTGCCTTTGCCTGACAAACCCTGCTCAGTGCCGTAATAAATGCAGGGCGTGCCCAACGCGCAGAGAAGATAGCCGATCGCGGCAATCACTTGAGCATCTGGAGTGTCTGCGGCAAATCGGCGCTTATAGTCTTGTCCGATCTGGTCGTGATTATCTACAAACGTGACTAGATATCGCCCTAGCTCGCCTCGACTCAGGGCACGTTGTCGCTGCGCCTCATAACGATTAATCAAATCAACCGGAGAACCGAAGCCCTTGATTGCTCCCGGCAGCGTCCAGTAAAGCGGGAAATCGAGAACCGACGTTAGCCCAAAGTAGACGGTCTTGTTGCCAAACTGAGTTGGGGTATTAGGTCCGATATAGCGGTTAATGGCATCGTCACCGCCAACCAACTCGCCATAAAGTAGAAACCAGCGCTTGCCAAGACGGTAGGCATATTCACGAATTTCTGAGCAGAACCGGGCGATCGCCAATTCTCCCATGTGCTTGACGGCATCGAGGCGAAATCCATCAATGTCGGCTTCGCGCATCCAATAACAGTGCGCTTTGATCAGAATTTCCTGGAGCTTCAGCCCGTCATAATCATCATCATTGTTAAAGCCTTTGAGAGAAAAGAAGTCTCCGCTCTGCGTTTCAGGATAGTCATCCCAGTTGCGAATTTCACCCCGACGATTGTAGAAAGCAGGGTTTCGCAACTCAGAAGGCGAAGGGCGATCGGGCGAGCGCCAACCCCCAAACGGAAACTGTCGATCGCGATCGTAATAATAAGCCGTGTCACCAAAGTAATACCAATTATCGCCAGAGTGATTGGCAACCACGTCTAAAAACACGCGCATTCCTTCACGGTGAGCAGCATCGACTAAATCAATCAAGTCTTGCTTGGTGCCAAACCGGGGATCAATATCTAAATAGTTCTGAATAGAGTAGCCGTGATATTTATCAGAATCGGGATTTGGAGCCTCGTTGTTTTCAAAAACCGGACTGAGCCAGATCGCAGTGCAGCCCAAATTTTTGATGTAGTCGAGATGATTTTCAATGCCTTTAAGCGTGCCCCCGCAAAACTTTTTGAGTTGGGCTTGGGTGCCACTGCCTAGCGATCGTGCCTGAGTCTGAACCGATTGGCGATCGCGATCGTCGTGAAAGCGATCAACCATCAAAAAGTAGATAAATTCTTCGCGCCATTCGCGATCGCAGTTCCAATATTTCTTGCCAGGAATGGGCGTTAAATCAATTTCGGCAATAGAAGTCGGGGCATTCATGATCGGCTCCTAAACAAATGACTCATCCTAGATGTGGGATCTACAGAAAAAAGTTATCTCTATGCATTGTGTAGGAGTTGATCGAGATTTTACAATGACCCGTTTGGGCGACTTGATCAAATGTTTGATGGAACTGTAAACTCAAGCGTGTTGTCGCTGCCTTACTACTACAAGCCGCAAATTTTTCTGGTCAAACTTACAAAGATCAGGAAACGACGACTTTCCCATTTCCATTCACCGCTTTGGGTTCGCTCATTGCTTTGAATACGTCCTCATTCATCAGGTTGGATACTGTAGCTTGCGGTGGCTCGGTCACATCAGGTTTTTTCCGCGTTGGGCGACGACGCTCACTTTTGGGAACACCGCCCGCTTTGCCATACTCTCCGCTGTCTTTGCTATACTTGGCAGCTACGCCCAACAACATTTGCTCTGATAGGTTACGCAATTCTTGCTCTGCTCTTTTGATGTCGCGGGAGAGAGCATCTAACGTTGAGAGCATGGTGTTGTAGGTGAACAGTTGCGATCGCAGCGCTTGAATGCTTTGAGAATAAGTCTTTAAGGTCAACTCATTTCCCAGATCAAGATTGTCACTAATTGATTGCAAGCCAGCCTCGCGTTTTTCTGCTTTTTGCATCACAGTTGATGATCGTTTGGGTCGTGCCATAGTAAAATCTTTGGTGGGAACGAACGTACTTTTATAATCTATCCACAACATCAACTTGGTAGCCTGAGTGAAATTGAGTAAAACACGAAACGCTCGAAGGGTTTTTTCGTTATTTTTCTCTATGCTGTTGCTGGCTTTTTAGGATAAAGCAACCGATATGCCATCAGAAGACTGGGCGTATCTGTAAAACTTAGACCTGACTGAGTACTGTTTGAATCTTCTTTTGCGCGATCGTTCTTTCAGTTAGTATGGCTGCGATCGTGCTTAGTTAAACGCGGCTTTCACTGAGTAATGCGGCAATTGTGCTTTGCGCGATCGCGATTTCACTCAATGCCACTTGGATCTTCTTGAGTCGCACTCGGACTGCGCTTAGTAGGGTTCGGATCTTCATCTCTGCGATCGTCATCTTTTTGAGTAACGTTTCAATTTTCTTGAGTTCAGCAGGGCGATTACTTCTACTCTAGTTGCCCTTGATCGCGGCGAATTAAATATTCAAGAAGCTGCTCTGTCCGTTCATCATTAGCTGTGAGGCGTTCATCATTAGCTGTGAGGCGCTCAATGGACGCATCAATACGCTTAATGGATGCATCAATACGCTCAATGGATGCATCGATACGTTCAATGGACGCATCAATACGCTCAATGGACGCATCTGTGTGTTGTTGAAACACTTGCAAAGCAGCCTCGGTTCGCAGTTGGGACATCTGCAATGCTGCTGTGCCATCCCGTAAAGCTGCAATTCCTTCGCTATTGCGGCGACTGACTTCGATCAAGACAGCAATGTCTTCTGAGTTTTTGCCGATCGCCTGAAGGATCAGGTTGGCAGTGAGTTGAAGGTCAACAATCTGACCTTCGGTACGATCAACTCTCTGAGACAAGTCGTTGGGTTGAGTCATGGCGTTAGTTCTGCAACTGCTTACAGTTTAAGCGATCGTGCCTTCTCCTCCCAATCACAACCGCTCTTGCTTGCAAAAACGCCTTTTCCTCCCAAAACAAAACGCGACTGCCCAATTACCAACTTCAACCAGGACCGCCGCCAGTACCAATGACGATCGCTCTAGTGAACTCATCATCCTCACCTGTATCGTCATCGTTCAGGATCAATTTCACCTTAAAAGCACCACCCTTTGCGTAAATGTGGCTACCTTGAACGGTTCCATATCCTCTGCTCTGTAGAATGCTCACCTCCTGAGTAGGCGTTCCGTCTCCCCAGTCTACAAAGGCACGATGCGTATCTAAGGTGCCAATATCGGTAAAGGTAGCGTTGATGTTGACGGGTTTGTTGATTCGGGCACGATCGGCAAAGTTGGCATTGCTCGTAAAGCTCGTAATCACTGGAGCGATGTTATTGACTCGGATGGCGGTGCTGGCTTGATCGGAACCACCATCGGAGTCAGTCACTGTGACTGTAATGGAGAGGAGGTCTGAGGGAGTGCCACTTGGGGAATCATCAAGATATTGGTGCGAAAGTTGGAAGCTGCGATTTAACCGATCTTGGTCAACAGGAATGTTTGAGGTGGTGCCATCGCCCCAATTGATGGTGACTGTATGCGTGTCAGGTATTCCAGGGTCAATGAATGAGCCAGTCAGGGTAATGGTGTCGTTTTCGTTAATGACGGTTGAACTGAGTGTAATTCCATTAATCTTGGGGGCAACGTTCTTGACATTAATCCGAATATTTTTATCAACTGCACTTGAGCCTTCACTATTGGTCACTCGGAGCTTCACTGTCTTACTATCTCGTGGACCATCGAGTTCAGCCGCTGAGAAGGTTGAATTAATGCCAACTTCAGCGCCGCGTATAGCATTAAGCCCTGTTTCGCCAAAGATGCCGTCGCCGTCTAGATCCCAGGTATAGGTGAGGGCTAAACCGTTGGGATCGGAACTACCAGAGGCATCTAGCATGACGGAACTGCCTTCATTGACATCGTAGGAACTGCCACCGTTGGGTCTTGGGGCACTGTTTAGTACGGTGTTGATGTTGTTAATTGTCCATGCGCCGCGTCCAAGCGTGCCAACGGCGAGGAGTCCGTTTGGGGCATTGGGGGTAGCGTTAACAAAGTCCATATCCCAAACTGGGACATGGGGTAGGCGAGTTTGGGCGGCGTTGGGTTGGGTCGCGGGTCCGACGGCAAACCAGTCACTCCAATTGTTGCTGAGGCTGGCAAATA